>DZAQ01000064.1 GCA_022729615.1 Sulfurovum sp. | reverse complement strand
CTTTTGTAGTATAATTATCGTATAAAATGTGATAAAGTGAAAAAAAACGGTATGGATGTGATGGGGAGATTTAGTCCTATTTTGCCTTCTCCCTTTCTCCACTGATACCCATTAGACTTCGCTCAAGCACTCTGAGGGGAAAAAGAAGCGCATCCTTGATGGGACTTACCTCTATCTTTGGATTCTCCAAAGTTCCGCCGATATGAAGTCCTACCGTCATAATGCTTTGCCTCTCTCCGGTCAAAATATATCCCACAACAGGGATGTTACCGATGAGTTTTCCGACAGCTTTTGCCGCCTGGATAGCCAAATCAACATTGACCGTCTGTGCTTCTATATCTATCTTGCCCTCTCCGGAGATTGTTGCAGACTCTCCTTGGATCAAAACAGAATCAAATGATATTTTCCTTCCTTCCGTTACGGTAAACTCGACGGTTCCCTTCTTGATCTTCAGCCCCTTATTGTTAAAACCGGGAGAGTTGAAAGTTGCCAGCGCCGGAACCGTATTGATAAATGCCAAGAGATTATTATAGACTTTAAAATTGCTCATCAAGCCGCCATCCAATTCGATAACTCCCTTGACCTGCTTTCCTGGAATTCCTGACATTTTGATGCTGTATTTTCCGCCTTGCAATCCATCAAAATTGATCAGCGGGTGCAGCATCTTATCTCCGATCTCGATCGCTTTCACTTCAAGATTCTCTCTTTTCTTGACTACACTCACCTTATCTTCACCCAAAGAGCCCTCAAAAATAAAATCCTTATTGGCGGAAAATTCAAGTTCATATCTATCGGTCAAAAGCTTGGCTTTGCCATATCGCAAAATGCTATTGCTTCCTACTACCCTTGCCTTTTTGGAGACGCTTCTTTGCGACTCCTCCTTGAAACTTTCAAAAAGTTTTTTCAGATCCAGATTGAGATTTTTAAGCGTCAAAAGTGATTTTTTGCTCTCTAGCGCCAATCGCCCCTCAAAGGCATTGAGGAGCAGACTCTCTTGAGTTGCTACGCCTTCGATAGGTATTTGCGTCGCACACGCGAGATCGTTTTCATACAAAAAGCAGTCATTTCTCTTTATCTGCCCCTCAAATTGAAAACTTTTATACTCTTTTGTGGCTATTTTTATCCTCCCGCCATCGATATTTATCGGCAATCCGACAAGGTATTTTTTCAAGATCTCTATATCTTCAATACTCATCGTGGCAGAATTATCCTTCAATGAGAGAGCAGCGGTAGTCTTGAGTGTCGGCAGCGCGATAACAACATCTTTTTTATAATCAATTTTCATTGGCAGCTTCAGTTTTTTGAGTGAAACAAAAGGCGATTCCCTCTTGCCTAGGGAAAAAAAATCAACATCAAGATCGAGATCGGCTCTTTTTTTGCCAAAGTCCAAACTTCCCTCTGCCGCACTCTTAAAAGATGCGTTCGCCAACTCAAAATCGGTAAATTTCATCATACTATTTTTGGCGTGGATATTCCCTTTTGTGACAGGCAGTGTCACACTCCCGATCATTACTTCACCCTTGCTGAGACTAAAATTGCCGTCAAAATCTGCTTTATTACTTTTGAGATTTACATCTAACTTGAGCCGAGCCGCCGTTGTACCGCTTTTTTGCAATACCGGCAATCCGATATTGTAGGATTTCAATATCTTTTGGATCTCTTCATCAAAAGGAGAATCCAATTTGAGCAAAAGATGAAGCTCGGAGGGCTCTGGATCGGCTAGATGAGTCAATGCGACACTGCTCCCCTCCAATGAACGCCCTTGATAGAGAGGGTTTTTGAGCACAAAGTAGAGAGAATCGTTTTTATACGCAACCTCAACCTCCTCTGCCTCCACAAGTTTGTCTATTTTGGTATTGAACTCTATGGTGACATCCTTGAGCAGAGCTTCACCCTTGATGGATTCCGGGAACAATTTTATTCCATTTTTATTGATCTTGGCTAGACCGGAAAGACTGAGGAGTTGATATCTTTTCGCTTTGACTCGCTCAGTAATCCATGGCGCGATCCTGGGCGGTAAGTTAAATTGATCTATCAATGGTTTGAGCTGTCCAAATTCATTGGATTTGACAGTATATGCGAGAGTATCTTTTTGGATATTGACCAAATAGTTTGCATCGATATCACGATATTTTGCAACTCCCTGAAGTGAGGCGATATCTTGCTTGTAGTTATATCTCAATTCTCCGGAAAGTCTTATATCGTATTTTTTAATGTAGATCATATCGATCACAGCATGCAGTTCATCGCCTGCACGATTGATCTTGTGGGAAGCGAAATCGAACTGATCACTCTTGAGGTAGATGACATCGTCTTTAAAAAGAAGCATATACTTCTCGTTTTTGAAGCGAATATCCTTAAACTCAATCATTTCAAAATAGCGCAAAATATTTTTGATACGGTCTATATCCTCTCCAATATCAGAAAAAGCATTCTCCCTAGATTCTACTGGCAAAACCACCTCATCGGCTCTCAGGATGAGCTTTTTATCGAGTTTGAGGTATAATCCGTTCACCATCAGGGAAGATATCTTGAAATGATCAATCGAAATTCCGACCTTCAAAACAATAAAAAGAGCACTCAATATGGCGACCAAAAGCAAAATTCTATTTCGTATCACCGTATGGATATTTAATAGTGCTCTTTTCATTCTCATCTCTTTGCTATTTTATACAACCATACCTATCAAGACAACACCCACTCTTCTCGTGCCCGAAGGCTCTGTCAAAACCATTATAACACACCTTGCCAAAAGAGGATATGCTCTGAGTCAAATAGATGCATATATTGTTGCTTTGCTTGGGAAACCTCAATATGGCTGGATATCGATCGGTCAGACTGAGATCAACCGGATTGATTTTCTCCACAAACTCGCCACATCCAAAGCGCAAATGGCGGAGATCACTCTCATCCCAGGGGAGACCACTACACTCTTTTTGCGCAAACTCGCCTCTGAGCTCTCTCTTGATTTGAATAAACTGCAACTCTATACCGACCGATATGCGGAGTTTGAAGAGGCTGGATTTTATGCCGATACATACCATGTCCCTATGGGTATCCAAGAGAAACATTTGATCTTGTTCCTCACTTCGCAAAGCAACAAAAAGTACGAAGCGCTCTCCATCAAGATATATGGCAATTATGACAAACAGAGGTGGAATCGCCTCCTGAGTATCGCCTCGATCATCCAAAAAGAGGCTGCCAACAGTGAAGAGATGCCGATGGTTGCCTCTGTCATCTACAATCGATTGAAACAAAATATGCCCCTGCAAATGGATGGGACACTCAATTATGGTGAAAACTCCCACACCGCCATCACTCCTGAGATCATCCGTCAAGACAACTCCAAGTTCAATACTTACAAAAACAGGGGTCTGCCGCCCTCTCCTGTCTGTTCGGTTTCAGTCGATGCTATCAAAGCGGCGATCAGACCTGCGCAGACGAACTATCTCTATTTTGTCAAAAACGCCCAAGGAACCCACAATTTTAGTGAGACTTTTGAAGAGCACAAAAGCAATATCCAAAGCGCCAACCCCTCAAAGTAGGAGCCGTTTAAAATCTTCCAATTCAAAAAGAAGAAGATTTTGTTCGGCAGCCCCTCGAAGCTCATTTGAAAAACCATTTTTTGAGAAAAGCACAAATGTATCTACTGCAATTCCCGAATAGATTGCTTTATCCTTGAGCTTGTTGAGCTCATTTTTGCACACCTTTCTCCCTTTGTACTTGCACTCACCCAAAACAATCTTCTTGCTGCGGCTCATGCCCAAAATATCAAATTCGCTATTGTGGTCCCAATACCCGCCCTTGCTTACAAGAGGATCTTTGGAGTCATAGTACTCTTCAAGCAGAATATTTGAGAGTTGTTCAAAACTAAGACTGATGCAGCGATCTTGATGCATTCTGAAATTTTCCAAAAACCTCTGGGTTTTATCGAGTTCAATTTCCCGTTTATAGGGCTCCACAAATCCAAACCAAAAACGCATAAATGGTTTCACAAAACGAACTTTTGACTGGATCCGGTAGGATCGAAGGTGCTTTTTGATTTTCTGTTTCGGGTGCGCCCTCAATGGATTTTCGCGCGAAGCCTCGATCTGCAATATACCCAAATCTACCAACTGAAAGATCAGCTCTCTGCCTACAGACTCATTGATTTTGGCACGCCTGAAAATATTGATCAGTTTGCCGTCACCCCTCGCGATAGCTATCAGCAGATTGCGATATGGCGCCTCAAGGAGATAGGATGGGTTGATAAGATTTTCAAACTCTTTCATCTGTGGAAGAATATGGTGTATCACCACCTCTTCCAGATCATCAAAAAAGTCTATCTTTATCTGCGATTCTATACCGCCAAAAAAGGCAAAAAACTCTATAGCTTGATCAAGTTCCAAATAGGAAAAATTTGAACAAAAATCTTTAAATAACTCTTTTATAGTGCCTCACTTCGTCGGATTTTATGTTAATAAACAGATTTTATCATACTTTAGATACAATCATAGCAAGTAATGCCATAGAAATTTTGTATCAAAAAGGATGAGAGGGGTGGCAGAAAATTTTATCACAAATTCCATCCAAGTGCAAAATATCATAAAGGGATTGACGCTTACAAAATCTCTTTTTGTCTCTTCTATCCTCATCGGTGAGCCTCATTCAGGCAAAAAAACTCTCATACATCAACTATTTCCTACGGCAATTTATGCAGATGGAGCCAACCGGGCACAGCTTGAACAGTTGCTTGAGATCCACGAAGAACTTATTATTATCAATTTTGAAAAGCTTCACAATATCGAAAAACTTCACTTCAAAAACAAACGGATCATTGCGATTGCAAACCATATCACAAATGAAAAAATCATCGATTCACTCTTTGCTTTCATCTATCAAATGCCGCCCTTGAGAGAGAGAAAAGAGGATATCGATCTTCTCGCCGCCCATCTTCTAGGAGAGGTCAAAACAAACCTTGCAGCGCAGAAGGATCTTGCGATCGATACGGACAAACTCGATATCTCCAAAAATATGCTCTCACTCAGACGCTCTGTTTACTATCAAGTTTTTGCTCAAAGTCTTGATGAGACACAGATAGAAGAGATGCTTTATAATTTCTTTTTGGAGCGCTTGAAGGGCAAAAGCGACTACAAAACCTATCTCTATTTATTTGAAAAACCACTCATTGAAGCGGGGCTCAAAAAATTTGGTTCACAACTTAAACTTGCCGACATATTGGGCATCAATAGAAATACACTCAGAAAGAAAATATATGAACTCGGAATCGATTGACTTTAAATTTTTTATTGAGTCTGACAATAATCCCTTTATTCTTTTTGGAGTAAATGGCAAAATACTCTATCTCAATGATGCAGCCGAGATAATGCTCGGATATACTACGACGCAAAATCTCTATAATACTGCTCTCATCTATGCACCGAAAAATTTCGGCTACAAAACGACCCATGTTGAGATTCAATACGATATGCTTCTCTTCTATGCTCTCACCGTGGCATACCAAAATGAGGAGCAGATCGGTCTGAAGCTCTATCTCAAGCCAAGAATGGATACTGCACAAACCATCAATACCGATAAACTTCAAGTTACCAACATAAATGCTCTCCTTGAAGCCAATATTGCGCTCTTCAAGATTCACAACAATGGAAATTTGACACTTCTTACCGATCATGATCTTCCGTCATGCAGAATTGATCAGAATAACTTCTCCAAATTGATGCGCAAAATCTTCGATCTCTTCACTCTAGCATCTTCGGTACATATCACCCTCAAACTCATAGTCGGTGAGTATATTATCATCCAAAACAGGCGAGAACAGATTCTCCAGCTGAGTATCCAAGCTGATATACGAAACAGTTCCGATGATCAAATGATTCAAAAAATGGCGCAAGAGATACATACACTCTGTATATGCAAAGCCGATTCTATCACGCTGCATATCCCGTTTATTCAAAAATAATGATTTCAAATAACTAAATTGCCTATTTTTTAATCAATAAATATACTATTACAACTTAGTTCTTTTGTTACTATGTGAATTGTAAATTTAACACAAAAGGATAGATTATGAAGGCAAAACTCTTAGCCCCCCTCCTCTCTCTCTTGCCCCTTGCGGCATTTGCCGAAGAGGCGCCGAAGCTTGACTCCGGAAATACTGCATGGATGATGATCTCCACTGCACTTGTTTTGCTTATGACGCCGGCCGGTTTGGCTCTTTTTTATGCAGGCATGACAAGAAGCAAAAATGCGCTCAATACATTTGCGATGGTTATGGGCGCATTCGTAGTGGCGATGGTTGTTTGGATCGTCGCTGGATTTTCCATCGCATTCGGTACAAACGAGAGCGCGGCTCTTCAAAATGTAATGGGCGGATTTGGCAATCTGATGCTTGACGGTATCAAATGGACAGACCTTGATGGGTTCAAAACATATCCACAATATGTGTTTGTAATATTTCAAGGTACTTTTGCCGCGATCACAGTTGCGATCGCCTCTGGTTCAGTGATCGAACGGATCAAATTTTCTACATGGCTGGTCATCGTAGCGCTTTGGGGTCTCGTAGTCTATGCGCCGATCGCCCATATGGTATGGGGCGGTGCCGGCGCATACCTTTTTGATGCCGGTGCGCTTGATTTTGCAGGCGGTACGGTTGTGCATATGAACGGTGGTTTGGCTGGACTGATTTTGGCGATTCTTGTCGGGAAACGCACCGGTTATGCAAGAATAGCGATGAAACCTTTCAGTATTCTTTTGACGGCCGTAGGTGCGGCACTCCTCTGGTTCGGCTGGTATGGATTCAATGCGGGTTCAGCATTTGGAGCAAGCGCGATCGCCGGATTGGCAATGATGACCACAACGGTAGCTACGGCTGCGGCAGGAGTAACATGGTTGGTTATCGAGTGGATGGTGTACAAAAAACCTACGCTTCTTGGCATTGCTTCTGGTATCATCGCAGGTCTTGTTGCGATCACGCCTGCTGCCGGTTTTGTAAGTGTCGGCGGTGCGTTCATCATAGGAATTATCGGTGCTGTCGTGGCGTTCTTTGGAGTTGTTATGCTCAAAAAAGCATTGGGATATGATGACAGTCTTGATGCCTTTGGTATTCACTTCCTTGCAGGCCTCTGGGGTGCGATCGCCACAGGCATCCTTGCGGTGAATGACAAAGCGCTCCTCTGGGATGGTCCGCTCAAAGCAAGTGATGACAGAATGGGGCAGCTCATGGTACAATTTCAGTCTATTCTCGTAGTTGGAGCTTGGACACTTGTTGGCACGGTTGTGGTATACTATGCAGCGAAAATCATCACCGGCGGAAGCAGAGTGGATGCAGAGAGTGAAGAGATTGGTCTTGACGAATCAGTTCACAGCGAAAGAGCGATGCATTTTTAATTTTGCATCTCCAAGAGTATAGATTAAAAAAGGATTATATTATGAAAAAAATTGAAGCGATCATAAAACCATTCAAGCTCGAAGATGTCAAAGAGGCGCTCGTAGCGGTCGGTATCGAAGGGATGACCGTATCCGAGGTCAAAGGATACGGAAGACAACAGGGTCACTCAGAGCTCTATCGGGGCGCGGAATATGTTGTAGAGTTTATCCCGAAAGTCAAAATAGAGATATTTGTAAGCACGGATGAGTATGCGGATCTTGCCATCAAAGCTATCAGTGAAGCCGGCAAAACAGGCAAAATAGGAGACGGTAAAATTTTTGTGAGTACGGTGGACTATGTGCTTCGTATCAGAACAGGCGAAGAGAACGAAGAGGCTCTCTAAATCTTTA
>DZAQ01000063.1 GCA_022729615.1 Sulfurovum sp. | reverse complement strand
TAGTCCTGTTTTCTTTTGAAGTTTTGCGCGAGTAGGTCTGCGTGGAAATAAAAAGTTTTTGGCTAGTATAATTTCATTATCATTTTTGAAGAAACTTGTGATAGAATTCTACAAATAAGAGAGATTTACTCTTAATTAAAATTTGAAGGATTCAATTATGGTCAATGGCGTTCCGCAACCGGCTTTTTATATTTTTAAGTGTCAGCAGTCAGCGCCTCCGGGCATGCCAAAACCGAGCTGTGTAAGTCAAAACAATCCAGAGTCACAAACGCTTTTCCAGTACATCGCGCAAGTTTTGATGCAAAAAGGAATAATCGGAACAGTACAGCCGATACAGACAAGCTGTCTTGGTCGCTGTCAGCAAGGTCCTGTAATGCTGGTAGAACCAGGCCATACGATGTATGTTGGTCTGACCAAAGAGAAGATCGACAGAATAATCGATGAGCATATCATCGGCGGGAATGTAGTAGCGGAGTATGTTATTGGGGATGAAGTGTGGGGCGAACCTATCGCACCATCTGCGATGGCAAGATAGTTTTTGATTCGCATTTGTGGTATAATTTTGCATTAAAGTCAAGGAGAAGGCGATGACAATCACCATGCTCTATAGTAAAATTCATAGAGCGACAGTTACAGATGCGAATCTCAATTATGTAGGTTCAATCACCATTGATAGAGATCTTATGGAAACAGCAAAGATGCGAGTGGGACAGAAGATCGATATCGTCAATATAAACAATGGGGAGCGTTTTTCAACCTATATTATCGCCGGTGAAAGAGGCAAGCATGAGATGTGCCTCAATGGAGCCGCAGCTAGAAAAGTTCATGTCGGTGACAAAATAATTGTCATTGCCTATGCGAGCATGAGCGAGGAAGAGGCACAAAAACATAAGCCCAAAATAGTTATCGTCAATGATGATAACAGTATCGCGCAGACCTTTGAGGGTCTAGAATAGGATGGAGGCATAATGTTTGAAGGGTTGAATCTTGGCGAGATGGGCAAGATGCTTGAGCAGGTACAAGCTAAAGCCAAAGAGGCGCAAGAGCAGTCAAAAAATATAGAATTCAGCGCCAAGGTCGGCGGAGGGCTCATCGAGCTCAAAGCAAACGGCTTGGGTGAAGTTATTGATTTGCAAATAGATGATTCGCTGCTTGAAGACAAAGAGTCATTGCAAATCCTTCTGATCTCTGCGATGAATGAGATCGCCAGATTGATAGAGGACAACAAGAGATCCCAGGCTATGAATATGATGGGCGGCTTCAATCCTTTCGGATGACAATGGTTCGCAGAGAGCCTTACAATATCAAAAATATGTATCGGAGAGAGAGTGAAAAGACTCATTGAGGCGCTAGAAAATGATAATCTTGTCAAGCTTCGAAAACTGCTTGAAGAGGGCGCGGATCTCTCAAGACTCGTTGTAGTAGGTGAAGAGTATGAGATGGATGAGCCTGAAGAGATAGGCATCCTCTTTTTTGCTATACGCCGTTTCGTGAGCCTAGAAGCAATCAAACTGCTTTCGGAGTATGGGCTGGATATCAAAATGCGTGACGCACACGGCGTCTCCGCACTCGATACCGCTATTAAATTCAAAAGAGTCGATGTGATAGAATTCTGCCTAGATGAAGGGTTTGATGTCAATGAGAGCAGCCGCAAGAGCGGCATCACACCACTCATGCTGGCATCATGTTTTGGGGATCGAGCCATAGTGGAGCTGCTTCTCTCAAAAGGAGCAGATATCAACGCAAAAGACAAAAGCGGAATGAGCCCCACAGATTATGCACGCAAACTCGGTCAAAAAAGAATGCAAGAGTTTCTTATCGAACAGGGGGGTCAATTCGGAATCTATTCCTGACCTTCCAATCTTCCGCTTCCCGCATCAAACCTCACCTATTCTAATAGATATTAATAATTACCATTTTCCAATGTTATCATATTGTAATCATTTTTATTTAGAATGTTAACCGTTAATTAATCAAATATTACAAGGATGAGGAATGAATAAGATAGTACTTTCAACAGTGGCAGCGACACTATTGACTATGAGTTTTGGTTATGCGGCTGAGCAAAAGTCGCTTGAAGAGAGAATCGAAGCTCTTGAGGACAAAGAGGCTGAGGCGTATGAGTCAAAGAAAAAAGAGGCGAAACTCAAAAAAGGAAAAGTGGGTACATTTGAGTTCAGCGGTGTGCACTATTTTGGTTTGACTTCAGCTACGCCTGAGACATATGCGGCTGATGGCGGTAAATATGCTGATGATGCGACAGGTTTCGAGATGAGAAGAAACTATGTGCAGGTCAAAGCATTTATCAACGACAAAGATTATCTTCGTGTCACTATGGATGGAACCAAAGAGCTTGGCGCCAATGAAGTGGTTAAGGTCAAAACACCAGTTGATCTCAATGGCGACGGCGATACTAAGGATGACGGAGAAGAGATAAGCGGAAGTGTCACGCAAACTCGTAACGGATACTCTAATGTATTTTTCAAATACGCTTATCTTTGGTTGGATGATGTAGTTCCAAGCTCAATGGTTGATTATCTTCCTGCCACGGGAGTAGAGATCGGTATCGCGCACAGACCTTGGATCGACTATGAAGAGCACAACTCTTGGTATTATCGTTCATTTAACAAAGTTGTAATTGAAGAGAAGGGAACCAGAACTGAATCAGGTGTTGACTTGGTGAACTCGGCTGACCTAGGATTCAACTTCAAGTCAAAATCAGAATACTTCTCTTCAGAACTCGGTGTATTCAACGGCGAGGGATACCACGCGGACAAAGATGCTGCCAACCAAAACAACAGCTCTGAGCTCTCATTTGAGTACCGTTTGACAGGACATGTTTTCGGTAACGGTACTGATGTGGGCAAATATAAAAAAGATACGGACGAGTATGCGAATATCTCAACTTTCGGTTTGATCTCAGACAACCACAAAGATGATAGCGCGACACTAGACCAAACAAGCGATAAAGCGCTCAAAGGTCAATACGACAGAGAGATATACGGTATCCACGCTGTGTATAACCAACCCTTCTTCTTGGTCGCTGCGCAATACTTTGTAGCAGAAGATACGGCTCAAGATACTCTCAAAGCAACTAACTGGGGCAAACGAGAATACAATGTATGGTCGATCAACGGCGAGATCAGACCTATTGAGGATTGGACTATCATCGGAAGATACGATAACTATGAGTGGGATGATACTTTGGTTGACGGAGCCGATATGGCTTCAAGCGTAGAGGGTGATAAAAAAATCATCGCGCTTGCATACAAATATAACAAGAATGTAACTTTTATCGCATCTGCGAAGCTTATCGATGAGACATATACTGTAGATAGCAAAAAGACTGTTGCCGGAAATGATGACGGCGAATCAAAAAATGTCTATATGCTTACAACAGAAGTAAAATGGTAATTCCATAGGAAGACTCCCCCTCTTGGGGTCATCCGTCCAAATCCTCACTCAACCACTCAATAATATAATTAATAATAATAAAAATTATTTATATAAATAATATAATGTTATTAAAATGTAATCAATTTGTTTTACAATTGTCCATCAAAATCTAAGGGAATTGGCATGTATGACGAAATATCCTTGGTTACAGAAAAAAAACTAAAAAAACTTACAAAACATTTGCGAAAACATTACCGTATCGGTGAGCAAGAGGCGCTGGAGATTATCTATGAGGAGTGGGAGTTGGTAGAGGAGGCATTCGGTTTGGAATTGAAAGCGAAAGAGGTTTGCGCAAAGCTGGTGTTGGAGCTTAACGATATCTACAGGGTGGCATAATGCAGCTGAGTGTAGAAAATTATATTTCACACCATTTTCCAAAGATAGGAAATTCACCCTCGATCATCAAACAGCCAATACTAAAGCTGCTCAAGGGTATCTTTCACGAAAATCAAATCAATGATTTTTTGCACGAAAATAGGCATAAAGAGGATTTTGCTTTTGTGGAAGCGATCCATGACTATTTTGATATTGATATGCAGATCAACACAAATGAGCTCACAAATATTCCTGCCTACGGAAGATTGGTGATAGTCGCCAACCATCCTTTGGGCGCACTTGACGCGATAGCCCTGCTGCATTTGGTCAAAGATATTCGAAAAGATATCAAAATTGTCGCTAACTCATTTTTGCAGTCTTTTGAGAATTTTTCAGATCTGCTTATTCCCGTCGATAATATCCGTGACAAAATGGATAAAAATAGTCTTAGGAGTATCTATCAAGCCCTCTCAGAAGAGAAAGCGGTCATCATATTTCCATCAGGTGAAGTGAGCCGTGTCAGACCGAGCGGGGTCAAAGATACTCGCTGGAAGAGCGGCTTTTACAAAATAGCTTCAAAGATGAAGGCGCCTATACTCCCGATCTATATTCAAGCAAAAAACTCAAAAAATTTCTATCTCCTCTCCATGCTCAACCGCTCTCTTGCCACGGCGGCGCTGCCTCACGAGATGTTCAAATTTAGAGGCAAAAAGATAGGATTTAAAATAGGCAACTCCATACCCTATACCTCTTACAATATACCGTCATTATCACAAAAAGAGTCCATCAAGCTCCTAAGAAAGCACTTCTATCGTATAGCCAAAGGCAAAAGAGGACTTCTCAAGACATATAACGAGATCGCACTGCCGGAAGTTCGTATCGAACTCAAGGAGATTCTCAGACGAGGGGAGCAGCTGGGGGCTACAAGTGACGGGAAAAAGATCATATTGTGTGAAAGCATGGTAGAGAATGCGCTCATACGGGAGATAGGCCGCCTTCGAGAGATCAGCTTCAGACATGTAGGTGAGGGAAGCGGAAAAAAACGCGATATAGATCAGTATGATTTTAGCTACAAGCATCTTGTAGTTTGGGATGAGGAGGCATTGGAGATTGCCGGTGCGTACCGTATCGGCATCTGTGATGAGATAGTTGCCGAATATGGAACCAATGGACTCTATACGGCAACACTTTTCAATTTCGATGAACCGTTTCATAGTTATATCCAGCAGGGTATTGAACTAGGAAGAAGTTTTGTGCAGCCAAAATATTGGAATAGCCGCGCTTTGGATTATCTCTGGCAGGGTGTCGGGGCATATGTACGGGCGCATCCGCAAAAGAGATATCTCTTTGGTCCGGTGAGCCTGAGCGACTCTTTTACGGCGGATGCAAAAGGGATGATGATATTTTTTTATCGACACTATTTTGGCGCTCAAAATCCGATGGTGCATCACAAGGAGCCCTATCGATTGAGCCAAGAGCAGATTGACCGCTATGAGTCGCTTTTTTGCGGGGTGGATTATTTGGCAGACCAGAAGGCGCTCAAGTGCGAGTTGGCGCTTAACGGATTTACGATACCGACACTCTATAAGCAATATACTGAAGTGTGCGACGAGGGCGGGGTGCAGTTTATGGATTTTGGATATGACAAAGCATTCAATGATTGTATTGACGGATTTATCGTAGTTGACTTGCAAAAACTCAAAGAGTCCAAAAGAAAGCGTTACATAGGCTATTGATGGGCTCTTATAGATCGATTTTTATATCAGATGTGCATCTTGGAACCAAATTTTCCAAAGCAGAACTGCTGGTGGAGTTTTTGCGTGATAATGAATCGGAGAATCTCTATCTTGTAGGAGATATCATCGATGGATGGGCCATCAAGCGAAAAATCAAATGGATGCAGTCACACTCAGATGTGGTTCAAAAGATCCTTCGTAAGGCTCGCAAAGGGACAAATGTCTTTTTTGTGACAGGCAATCATGATGAGTTCTTGCGGCCATTTTTGCCGCTAGTGCTTGGTGACCGCCTGATGGTAGGGGATGAGTTCGAGTATGTGTCGCATGAGCGGAAAAGATTTTATGTGACGCATGGCGACTTCTTTGACTCTATAACCATGACCAAAAAATGGGTAGCCGTGTTGGGAGATTATGGGTATGGAGCGCTGCTGCATCTCAATGGCGTATTAAATGTGATTCGAAAAGCCGTTGGTATCCAGCGCTACTGGTCGCTCTCGAAGTATGTCAAAGACAATGTCAAAAAATCTGTCAATTTTATAAATGATTTTGAGGGCATCTTGGTCGAGCATGCCAAGTACAAGGGGTATGAGGGGGTCATTTGCGGACATATTCACAAAGCAGAGATCAGAGAGCTTGATGGGATAGCCTATATGAATTGCGGCGACTGGGTAGAGTCCTGTACAGCTCTTGTGGAGACTTATGAGGGGGAGTGGAAGCTCATCTCTTGGATTGAGGAGGGAGAACATGATACAATACCTGTATGATGAATCCCCGCTGGAAAGAGAAGCAATGCAGCCCAAAAATATTGAAATCGTTGTAATCGAAGATGAAGAGGATATTTTAGAGCTGATCGAATATCACCTCACAGGCGAGGGGTATCTGGTCACGGGGTTTCGTTCAGCAGAGCATGTCGCGCGCTTTTTGGAGGAGGAGTCACCCGCGCTTCTTATCGTGGATAGAAATCTCCCCGGAATAGAAGGAAGTGATTTTGTGCGTCGGATACGAAGCGATGGATGGGATACACCGGTGATCTACCTAACGGCCAGAGACAAAATGCAAGATATTGAGAGTGGATTTGAAAGCGGCGGGGATGACTATATTACCAAACCATTTCAGCACAAAGAGCTTCTGTTGAGGGTAAAAGCGCTTTTGAAGCGCAGCGGAGTAGCGCCTAGCGAGCAGATCTCTTTTCGTGATATCCGGATGAATATCGCAAGCAAAGATGTCGTGATCGCAGAAAAGGAAGTAGTGTTGAGCAATCAAGAATTTCAACTTCTTCAAATATTTGTCAGCAGCCCTAATGTTGCGATCGAGAGGGAGTATCTCAGGGAGGCGATATGGAGTCGAAGCGGTGATGCTTTTCATGATAAAACCATCAATGTGGCGATCAACAGGCTCAAAAAAAAGATTGATCCGGACAACAGTAAAAACTATTTTGTGCCGGTGTGGGGTGTGGGATATAAGATGTCTTAGCTCTATTTGTTTCCAAAATGTTTCCGGCAACTTGATATAATGTTGCCAATCCACATCCTATGCTGGAGAATAAACATCAAGGACACACAATGACATTGAGAAAAATTATTGTATCAGCCGCTGTAGCTGCCGTTGCTCTTACTTCTGCAAATGCAGGCGCTATCACAGGGAGAGGAGCATCTTTCCCCGCTCCGGTATATGTTGATTGGGCGCAAGCATACTTCAAGGCAACCGGCAACAAGGTTACTTATACAGGTACAGGTTCAGGAGATGGTATCAAGTCCATTTCAAAAAGATTGGTTGACTTTGGCGGAAGCGATGAGCCACTCAAGGCAGAGAAGCTTCAAGAGGGAAAACTCGCAATGTTTCCGGCTATCGTAGGAAGTATCGTACTTGCGTACAATATCCCCGGTGTTGCTGATAATCAGTTAAAACTTAGCGAAAAAGCTATCGCGGCGATCTTCTCCGGTGAAGCAAAATTCTGGGATGATGCAGTCATCACGGCTGACAATGCCGGCGTTGCGCTTCCGCATCAGCCTATTATCGTAGCAGTAAGAGCTGATAGTTCAGGAACAACATTCAACTTTACTTACTATTTCAACAAGCTTGACAGAAATATCTTTAGTGCCAACAAAAAGCCTGAGTGGAAGGGTAATATCGTCGGCGGAAAAGGGAACCAGGGCGTAACTGCAAATATCCAACAAAACAAATACTCTATCGGATATATCGAGTACTCGTATAAGCTCAAATCAAACCTCCCTGCCGCGACTGTACAAAACAAAGAGGGCAAGTGGATCAAACCAACTGTTGCCTCTTTCCA
>DZAQ01000193.1 GCA_022729615.1 Sulfurovum sp. | reverse complement strand
CATCCCCTCCATGCTGAGATAGCTATTGAGCGCTCCGATATAGGCTCTCGCACTTGCCAGCATCGTATCGAGGCTGAGACCGTGTCCGATGATGGCGGGTTCATTGTCGTTGAAGGTCACTTTGACCGTGACATTGGCGAGGGCGTCTTTGCCTTGGGAGACCGATTTGACCCTATAGTCCAGAAGCTGTCCATGGTATCCCGTGATGCGGTCTATGGTCTTGAAAACAGCATCGATCGTGCCGTCCCCTATCCCTGCGTCGGTGATCTCTTGGTCGTTGTGTCTGATGGTCACTGCTGCGCTAGGTACCCCTCCGGTGGAGTCCATCAATTGCATCGCGACTAACTCATAAGCCTTTTTGATATTGGTCATCTGTGATGTGACCAAGGCTCTGATATCGTCATCATAGATATCCTTCTTCTTATCTGCCAACTCTTTGAACCGCTCAAAAGCACTGCCAAGCTCCTCTTCGCCAAGCGTGAAGCCGAGTTTTGACAATTTGTCTTTGAAGGCGGCGCGTCCTGAGTGTTTGCCCAAAACCAAAGTATCTTCCAAATCCAAGCCGATATCCTCCGGACGGATGATCTCGTAAGTTGATTTGTTTTTGAGCATACCGTCTTGGTGGATACCGCTCTCATGCGCAAAGGCGTTTTTGCCTACGATCGCCTTGTTGGGCTGGGGCTCGATGCCTGTGATGTTGGCGATCAAACGGCTGGTGGGGTAGATCTCTTTGGTGTTGATGCGGGTATCGAACGCGCCATAGATATCGGAACGAACCTTGAGCGCCATGACGATCTCCTCCAATGCCGCATTGCCGGCGCGTTCGCCTAAACCGTTGATGGTGCACTCTACTTGACGCGCTCCGTTGATGATACTCTCAAGCGAGTTGGCGACCCCCAAACCCAAATCATTGTGGTTGTGTACCGAGATGACCGCACGGCCATTGATGTAGCCGTTCATCTCCCTCACCATCGCGCCGATCTCGCTGGGCATCCTGAAGCCTACGGTATCGGGGAGATTGATAGTGCCGGCACCTGCAGTGATCACCGCGTCGGATATCTCTTTCAAAAACCCTATATCGCTTCGTCCCGCATCCTCACAGCTAAACTCGACATCATCCGCGAAAGTGCGCGCATACTCTACGGCTCTCACAGCCCTGCGGATCACCTCATCGGGGGTCATTTTGAGCTTGAACTCCATATGGATAGGGCTGGTAGCGATAAAGGTATGTATCCTTTTGTATTTGGCCTGCGCTACGGCAAGACCCGCCGCCTTCACATCGGCATCAGTTGCCCTTGCCAATGAGCATACGGTGGATTTGGTGATACGAGAGGCTATCTTGCTGATCGCATCAAAATCACCCGGACTCGCCGCAGCGAAACCTGCCTCGATGATATCGACGCCCAATCGCTCCAACTGTACGGCGATCTGTATCTTCTCCTCAGTGTTCATCGATGCTCCGGGGCTCTGCTCCCCGTCTCTTAGTGTGGTATCAAATATAGTAATAATTTCTTTATTCATGGTTATTGCCTTTTATATGCTTTGTATTGCAAAATCTTATTTTATCAAAAAATAAGAAACGAACGGTTGAGTAGTTTAGGGTGTTGCAAAACGCAACGAGTTAAGAGAGTTGCAGCAGAAGGAGAGCGGTGGCGGCTTTTGTATGGTTGTTCTGTCGGTTGGATGTATAAATCATCTCTCTCTCCTTCTTTTTGGGATATTATAGTCAAAAAAAGAGGAGATTGCAAGAGCGTTTAGATCGGCTTCACTCTATTCAAAAAGAGTATGCCTTCAGTCATTCCTGTGAAGGCAGGCGATCCATTGAGGCAATGGGTCTCCGGGTCAAGCCCGAAGACGACGAAGGTGGTCAAGCC
>DZAQ01000062.1 GCA_022729615.1 Sulfurovum sp. | reverse complement strand
ATACCGGAGTGGTTTATCAGATATAAGTTTGTCAACTCTCTTTTTTTGGGAGTGAGTGTCGGCTCTATTTTTCTCATCTACGCACCGCTTGATCCCTCCATCTTCTCTCTGGGAGGGATCGCGCTGGCATTGGGTATGCTGCTGATTGCGCGCCTCTACGATCATCTGCTCAACTCAGAGTGGTTTTTTCGTCTCTCACTCTTCGTAGAGACTATTTTGGTTGCGGCGATACTCTACTTTCTTCTCTTTCCTTATACTTATCAAACTGCTCTTCTGGTCTATATCGGCTATCAGATCACTTTTGCATTTGGGAGTTATCTTGTGAGAGCAGAAACATTGCTGCTCTCTTCTAGTGAGACATTAACCACACTTGATACAGCCAAACAGCTTGGGTATCTTGGAGGAATGCTACTCTCTTTTCTCTTTTACAAAATCATCGCTTTGTATGGTGTGGAGTCCAACCAAGAGAAGCTTTATGCTCTGCACTTTTTACTTTTGGCGCTCCAGATAATTGTCATAGCGCTTATTTTGAAAAGCTTCAAAAGAAGAAATGGGAAAATTGCCGAAGGCTCCAAAATCTAAGGAGCGGGCGCCGCTGCAGAGTTCGCATCAGCCTTGAGCGAACTATTGTTCTCTTGTGCGAAATAGCCTTTTGAATGCATCCACTTATAGATATCCGCCACAATAGGACCATTTGTCCCTCCGCCATGCCCGCCATGCTCGATGAGGGTTGTGACGATATATTTTGGATTGTCAAACGGAGCATAGGTCGTCAATAGAGCGTGAGACCGCTGCCAGTACTCCATATCATTCTCTTCTGCCCTATTGACGACACTTTGAGGAATTGTCACAACCTGAGATGTACCCGTCTTGCCTGCCACAAGGATGGGCAGATTGCGCAAATGCGCATACGCTGTACCTCTGGGAGTATTGCACACATCATGCATCCCAAGCCGTATTGTTTTCATTAGATTTTCATCTAGTTTTAACTTTTTGATCACAGGATCTGCATGCTTGCCGTTGATCACCTTCGCAAAGTGCGGTTTTATGAGATTGCCGGTTGCAAGCAGAGCGGTATATCTCGCAAGCTGCATTGGAGTGACGGCATCATATCCTTGACCGATTGCCGCGATCACCGTCTCCCCTTGGTACCACTGCTGTTTGAAGCGCTTCATTTTCCATTTCTGATCGGGTATGATGCCCTCATACTCTTTGGGCAAATCAACTCCTGTTTTTACGCCAAGCCCTATAGACTTGAGTGACTTTGCCATATGATCGATCCCCATCTCCAAGCTTTTGTTGTAGTAAAACACATCGCAGCTCTCTCGTATCGACTTGCGCAGGTCAACACCTCCATGCCCATGCTTTTTCCAGCATCGAAAACGGTGACTGCTCTTGCCGATCGTAATAGCTCCGGAGCAGTATTCATTGCCGTAAACATTCCCGTTTGGCGAGAGTGCATTAGCAATCGCAACACCCATCTTGATCGTAGAACCGGGGGGATAGGTACCATGGATAAGCCTATTGGTAAAAGGGTGCTCGGGATCTTCTTGGAGTTTTATCCAATCCTTGTGACTGATTCCCCCCACAAACATATTGGGATCATAAGTCGGCGTGCTTACCGCAGCGACTATCTCCCCATCAGTACGCATCACTATAACTACTCCGGAGAACCCTTTGAGACGATCGAAGATCATCATTTGCAGGTCCATATCCAGACTCAAAACAATATTTTGATTCTCAAGCGGCTTGTTGTGTTCAAGGATCTCCAGTTCTTGGTTTGTCGCGGTTACCTTCGTGATTATGCTTCCCAACTCTCCTTGAAGAACCTCATTGTAGTACCCCTCCAGACCCGATTTGCCTACCACTCCGATCTCATTGACCTTGGGGTCTTTTTCATTCTCTTGCGCATTGGATTTTCCGGTATAGCCTACTATATGGGAGACATATTTTCCATAGGGATAGTAGCGCCGCGTCTCCGCCTCGATAGAGATATCTTCGTTGAGACTGAGTATCGGGTATGCTCGCATCATATCCGCATATTGCACGAAATCAACCACTTTGATATATTTATGATTATAAGGAGAGTTAAATTTCTTGTAAACATTTTGCATAATGGTTTTATTGAGGTCAGGAAATGTTTTGACAAGATTGTTGATCACTTGATTCAACTCTTCACCCGTATTTTTGAGTCGGGGTTTGATGGAGATAGAAAAGCCTATACGGTTCATCGCCAAAAGCTTCCCGCTGATATCGATTATCTCTCCTCGAATCGGCTTGATATAGTGTTTGCTCTCAATATTCTCTTTGGCAAGTTCAAGATAGTAGTAGTTTGATTTGATGCTCACCTGATAGAGGCGAACGATCATCACTCCCCACACCGCTATAAAGATGAGAAAAAGAATCTTATATCTCATAATAAAAACACCAGCATCATATCTACAACAAGTGAATAGAGGAGTAATTTATCGATTGCAATGCTCACTTGATCGGTAACAATATCAAATCCCATCAAAAAAATAAAATAGAGCAGATCAATAAAAATAACCGAGAGCATCGGGGAACAGATCGTGCATTTTTTGAGAATATCAAACTGAGGAAATATCACCAGATAAAAAAATAAAACCGCCACAAAGCTGAGCAGCAAAGGAAGCGAGAGATTGACCTCAAGATTGACCAAATAGATAACCGAAGTGAGGATATAGGCGATTCGGACTTTTTTGATACCTAGCACCAATACATACCCCATAAATCCGATCATAAGCGGCAAAAAGACATAAATAGAGACAAGCATTGGATAAAAAATGATAAAAATCCCAACAATCACCCACAAAAGTGTCTTCCAAAACGACTCTTGAAAATCCTCTTTCATCACTTTTCACTATCAAGTCTATATACAAGTGAAACCTCATTGCAAACCGGAAAATGGATACACTTGATGCAGTCTGCCCAGATTTTGTGCTCTGGGATACTCTCCTTGCTGATCTCCACAAAATGCAATTTTTTGAAAAATTCCGGCAGATAGGTCAATACGAGTACTTCTCGCTCCACTCCAAGAGTTCGCGCCTCTTCAAGAGTATATTGCACGATCCGCTCACCGATATGTCTGCCTCGATACTCTTTGGCAACTATCAAACTTCTGATCTCTGCAAGGTGCGGGGAGTGGATATGCAACGCCGCATACCCGACCAATACCCCACCCTCTTTCGCCAGAACATACGAGCGTATATTGGTAGAGACCTCATCGTCGCTTCTCTTGAGTATGATACCCTCTTTTACCTCTTGGACGACCAATGCCTGCATCGCCGGAATATCTGACAAATTCGCTTTGACGAGCTCTACCACTCTTGCGCTCCAAAAACAGTTTCAAATATCTCTTTATGGACACGATCGGCGCCGCTTTTTTTGAAGTTGGAGAGGGTTATCGCCTCCGGAAATTCTCTTTTCAGCTGCGCCTGCTCTTTTTGATTTAGCTTATCAATCTTGGTAAATAGAGTCAAATATCTCTGATCCGGACGGATAAAATCGGCGATATACCCCTCCACATCTTCATCGATCTTGGCATGGGGATGTCTGGCGTCTCGCAGATGGATAAAAAGGCGGATAGAGACCCGTTTTTTTATAAACTCAACAAGATTTTTCTGCCACACCTCTTGGAGTGATTTTGAAACCTTTGCATACCCAAATCCCGGAAGATCTACATATCTGAGGGTATAATCCTCCTCACTCCATCGATATTTCACCTCAAAAAAATTGATAAGCTGCGTCTTTCCGGGAGTTGCTGAGCTTTTTGCAAGTGATTTGCGCTGCGTGAGCGTATTGATAGTTGAACTTTTGCCCACATTGGAGCGACCCAAAAATACAATTTCACTCATTGTATCATCGAGTGAATCAGAGATACTTTGCGCCGATTTGATAAATTCGGCTCCAATCACACGCAATGGAGTCATCATTTTTTCTGAGTGTCAAAGATAAATTTGATAGGCTTATCGGTGTTGCCCTTGACATACGATTCGCCGGTGACAGGATTGACTATGATGGTATTTCCTTTTACAACCCGCTCCTTGATCAAGTCATTGACGATGGCATCTCCTGCTAGGAGATATTTAGAAGAGTCCGGGTAATAGGTGAGCTTCTCCGCTTGACCTTTATAGTGACTGGGAGCTTTGATGATCTCAAAGGTAGCTTTCCCGATCGCATCGTACTGAATTGTCTCATTTTTGTCATTGAAATAGACGATTGCCCGATCGCTTTTGACCCAGCTATTATCTTGTTTGATCACAACATCACCGACAAACTCTGCTCTGTTTTCCGCATCTTTCGCATAAAAATTCTTTGAGGTAACTTCGATTTTTTCAGCATATAAAAAAATTGAAACGACTGCAAAAAGTACAAATCTCTTCATTTGGACGACCTATTTTTAAGATATTATAGCATTTCAAGATAAGAAACAGTGCCCTACTTAGGATGCTCCTTGTTTCTTGTAAAAAAGCGGGCATCTACATTTTGAGCCTCAGTAATCTTCTCATTGATATTGTATTTTAGATTGGTACCTTTGATAATATTACCTCTGTGCAAATACCCCACAAAAGGCGATGTCACATAAAAAAATCCCTCTTTCTTCTTGTAAATCGCATGTTCAGCCTCATAATAGTATCCGTTATCCTGCTGCATCGTCACATTGACATCAAGGAAGAATGTATCGGCGATGCTTCTGCCATATTTTGACTGAAGCTCTTTTGCGGTTTCACCTTTGTAGTTGATGCGGATCATTTGCAAATTGCCTTTTTTTTGTACCATATAGTCACTTTTGAGTGTGCTGACAAGCTCACTCTCATTGACTTCTCGTATCAAAGAGTTATGCACCTCAAACTCCTTATCCGATGAAGCCAAATTTGCTTTTTCATTTTTGATCTTGATCAGATAAGAAACCGAAAGCATGATGGCTATCATCACAACTGCCAAAAATTCGATCTTGAGATATCTGCCCACTCCTATCTCCACAACTCCAAAAACTTCTCCTCAAGCCCCTCCTGCTTGAGCAGATACTCTATCATCTCCCGTACGGCTCCTTGTCCGCCGCTCTTTCCCAGCTTAACGGAGACAATATCAAATAGATAGTGGCTCGCGTCATACGGAGCAAATGAGAGCCCTGCGGCTTTGAGCATTTTATAGTCATTAAGATCATCCCCGATCGCCGCTACATTTTCCAAAGAGAGATCAAGCTCATCGCAGAGCTTTTGAAGCTGCAAAAGCTTATCCTTGCACCCTTGATAGAAATATTTGATGCCAAGCTCTTTCGCGCGTCTCTCCACCATTTTGGAGTTTCTGCCGGTGATTATAGCCGCCTTTTTGCCCAGACGCACCCACGATTCGATCGCCAAACCGTCCCTTACGCTAAATGATTTGATCTCATCACCGTTTTGGGTATAGGTGACTTTACTCTGAGTCAGCGTGCCATCTACATCCAAAACTATCAGCTCGATACTCATAAAACCCCTTTTGTGCTTGGCACTCCCGCATTTATATTGGGAGCAACCGCGCGGCGCAGCGAAAGAGCCAATGCTTTAAAAGCTGCTTCGATGATATGGTGTCTATTTTTGCCTCTATTGTAAATTAGGTGCATTGTCAGTGGAGCATTCATCGTCAGCGCTCTGAAAAACTCCTCCGCCAGCTCCACATCAAACGCACCGACCCGCCCGCCGATAGGCAGCTCATAGACCAAAAATCCTCTATTGGAGAGGTCGATATCACAGCTCACACTCGCTTCATCCATCACCACCGTCGCATTCCCAAATCGCTCTATCTGCCGCACCGGATAGATCGCCCTGCCAAGTGCCTGACCGATCACGATACCGACATCTTCGACACTATGGTGGTCATCGATATGCCTGTCTCCGACACATTTGACCTCCAAATCCATATGCGCATGCTTCGCGAAAGCCTCTAGCATATGGTCAAAAAACCCAACCCCCGTATCGATCTTTGCCTCGCCTTTTCCGTAAAGATCGAGCTTCACGCTGATATTTGTCTCTTTGGTCTCTCGTACTATTTCAACCATTTTTCACTCCATACATCAAATTTTCTTCTACTCTCTTACGATAAACGCACCGGGGATATTTTGGCAGGCAGCAAAATCTCTCGCCTCCTCCTCTGATGCAAATCCCATCATCCAAACACGGTAGAGAGGATCTCCGACCTCATCGTGCATATGTTTGACAACTGTTTTATACCTCGGATCGATCTTGCCATGCTGCTCTTTGTATATCTGTGCACCTTCTAAGCGCCTGAATGCACCCACTTGGATACCGAAGTTGCTAAGTGCGATACGCTCATGCGCTTTCCCGACTTTTGTGGGATCAGCAACTCTTCCGGCGAAACCTACCACCTCTATCTGCACCTTGGCGATCCCCATCTGATCGAGCCCTATCTCCTTGCCTGCTGCGTAACTACAATCCACAATACGCCCAGCCACAAAAGGACCTCGGTCATTGACGCGCACCACCGTACTTTTGCCGTTTTGCATATTTGAAACCCTCAACATCGTATTCATGGGCCAAGTTTTATGCGCGGCGGTACGATCATGCATATTGTAAGTCTCCCCATTGCTTGTCATCTTGCCGTGGAAATCGGGTCCATACCAGCTCGAAATCCCTTGCATCTTTTGACCCACCGCAACATAGGTCGGATGGTAGGTTTTGCCCAAAACACAATAACTGCGCATAGTCGCGGAAGAACTTTTAAAGCGTTTTTTGGATTTTTTTTTGGAGGCACAGCCGCTCAAATCAAACAGCAATACTCCAATAATCAAAAAATGAAAAAATACTTTATGGTTCATTTTCATATTTTACAATCCTATGTTTAATTAAAGGAGGTGCGTCCATCCATATTGGAGAATTTCTCAAAAATACTCTTGGTCACAGGAACGACCAGAACCTCTCCTTCGTGGATCCGCCTATTCTCCAGAGGATTGTACGCCAAGATTTCTCGCACTGTCGTTTGATATCGTACCGCTATCTCATCAAGACTCTCTTTGGATTTGACGATATGAGAAAGATAGTGTGTCTTTGAGTATTTTTGAAGCTCTCTTTTGAGCGTATAGATCGCATAAAAATCGACTACTTTCATATTGGGGATATTCATCTTGTAGTGTGGGAGCTTGACAGGAACCTGACCATTCTTGAAATGGTGATTGAGCTTGAGGAGATTTTTTGGCTTCATCTTGATGATCGAAGCGATATACTCCAAACTCTCCCCGGCTTCCACCTCGACCTGCACGACATCATCTCCGTAGAGCTGTATCACAGCATCTCCCATCTTTTCAAACCCCAAAGAGACATTTTCGCCGATCATTGCCACTGTGAGTATCTTTTTGATATAGTTGCGCGTTTCGCTCGGGAGATATTCGGCCTCTTCACTCATCAAAACTCTCAAATCATCGCTTCCGGCTTGAGCGATCGCTTTTTTGAGCCGCCCTTCACCGCAATTATACGCCATTGCCGCAAGATACCATTTACCGAAATCTTTATAGAGTTTGTGGAGATAATTCATCGCCGCACTTGTCGCCAAGACAGGATCAAGGCGCTCATCAAAATCCGAATTGACCGAAAGATTGTACTGCTTCGCCGTTGCCTCCATAAATTGCCATATCCCCACAGCGCTTTTGCACGAGACACAATCCGTGTCAAATCCGGACTCTACCATCGACATATAGACAAAAAGGTCAGAGAGACCATCTTGTACCAGCATACTTTTGAATGTCGGGATGAGATGACCGCCTCGCTTAAGCGAATCTTGGTAAAACTTCTGATAGCGATTTTCATTTTTTTGAAAGAATTTTTCAAATCCCTCATCATAAATGTACTCTTTTTCTATATCAAATTCGCCAAATACATAACTATAGCT
>DZAQ01000061.1 GCA_022729615.1 Sulfurovum sp. | reverse complement strand
ACTGCATTTAAAAATATTTTTTCATTACTTAAACATCTTTTAGATACAATATGATGAAAAATTAGAGGTTTTATTTTGGATTATTTACAGATCAAGGGTGGAGCAAAATTACAAGGTTCCGTCTCCATCTCCGGCTCGAAAAATGCGGCGCTGCCCGTCATAGCCGCAACTATACTCAGCGACAAAGAGGTCACACTCACCAATCTGCCCAATGTCGTCGATATTCGTACACTTCTCAAACTCTTGACGATGCTTGGCGCTAAGGTAACTCATGAAGGCACTCAAGCCAAAATCGACAATAGCTCGATACATTCCACCAAGGCAGTCTATGAGATCGTCTCCCAAATGCGGGCTTCTATTTTGGTATTAGGTCCGCTGCTAGCCCGTTTCGGGGAGTGTGAAGTAAGTTTGCCGGGCGGTTGCGCGATAGGACAGCGACCGATCGATCTGCATCTCAAAGCCCTGGAGGCAATGGGAGCCAAGATAGAGATCATCGGCGGATATGTGCGTGCCGAAGCTCCGGATGGGTTGAGGGGCGCTAAAATCATCTTTGACAAGATCACGGTAGGCGGTACGGAAAATATCATCATGGCGGCAGCGCTCGCCAAAGGAACGACCACCATCATCAATGCCGCCAAAGAGCCTGAAATCGTGCAGCTTTGCAAAATGATACGAGACGCAGGAGTCGAGATAGAGGGGATCGGCGGCAGCGAACTTATCATCCATGGCACAGATAGAAAAACGCTTGATTTTCAACCCACCAAAATCATCCCCGATCGTATCGAAGCGGGCACTTATCTCTGCGCCGGAGCCATCACGAAGTCCGCTATTACGCTCACCGATGTCAATCCGGAGCATATCCGCGCTTCGATCAACAAGCTCGAATCGATGGGCTGCACATTTGAGATAGGCAATGAGAGCATCACGATCCATCCGCCTCAAACCATCAAACCGGTCAATCTCATCACCACAGAGTATCCTGGATTTCCTACCGATATGCAAGCGCAGTTCATGGCAGTTGCCGTGATGGCCAACGGTGAATCACTCATCGAAGAGAGGCTTTTCGAAAACCGCTTCATGCATGTGGGCGAACTCAATCGCTTGGGTGCGGATATCTGGCTCAAAGGCAATATTGCTGCCGTTCACCCCGTCAAAGCGCTCTATGGCGCCGATGTGATGGCAACCGATCTAAGAGCAAGTTCAGCGCTTGTCCTTGCCGCGCTTGTCGCAGAGGGGACGACCAACATCCACCGTATCTACCATCTCGATAGAGGGTATGATAATCTCGAAGGGAAACTCTCGGCTCTCGGTGCCGATATCCTGCGGCTCAAAGAGCCTGCACGCAGCTAAAATCGAGAAATCTCCTTGAGTATCTCGGCAACTTTGGAAGCGGGATTTGCATCTTTGTAGATAGGTCTGCCGATGACGGGATAGTCCACCATCTCTGCGTGCGCTACTTCAAGTGTCGCCACTCGTTGCTGGTCCCCTGCATCTTCTCCAAACGGACGGATACCCGGTGTCAGCGTCAAAAACTTCTGTGATGTCACTGATTTGATCATCTTGCTCTCAAAAGCCGAACAGACAACCCCATCCAAGCCACTGCGGTAGCTCATCTGTGCAAACTCGCCCGCTCTTTTGGCTATACTCTCCCCATAGATCAAGCGGAAACCGAGCTCATCAAAAGAGGTCAAAGCAGTCACCGCCAAAACAAGCGGACGCTCCTCAAACTCTCCTAGCCGCTCCATCACACAGCGCATAGCTGCCTCTCCTGCGCTTGCATGAATATTGAACATATCGATACCTAGTTGTGCTATCTCTTCGGCGGCATCCGCCATGGTATTTGGGATATCATAAAGTTTGAGATCCAAGAAGAGCTTAAAATTGGGATTGATCTGCTTCAGCGTATCGATGAAAGCCTTCCCGTCACGAATATAGGTTCGAAACCCTATCTTCATCCAAATATCATACTCATGCAGCGCCGTAGCAAGTGCGATATTTTGACCGGCCGAGGGCAGGTCGAGGGCGACACACAGTTCCATCCAAACTCCTCAAAACATTATGTGGTATAATCATAACCTAAATTTCAAAAAAAGGACTAAATAACCATGTTTGGGAAAAAACTCAAAGAGTACAACCTCTCCAAAGAGGAGCTTGCAAAACTTCAATATGCTCGCATCAAAACAGCGCACGGAACCATCTGGATCAAACTCTATCCCGAATCGGCGCCGACAACAGTCGCCAACTTCGCCGAGCTTGCCAATAGCGGATTTTACGACAACCTCAAATTCCATCGCGTCATCCCGGGGTTTATGGCGCAAGGCGGATGTCCCCACTCAGGACCGACAGGCAATGGAGCTATGGCGGGCACAGGCGGACCCGGCTGGGCGATCCCTTGCGAAACCGGTAACGGTATCAAGCATGCCAGAGGCACGCTTTCAATGGCACATGCGGGCAAAAATACAGGCGGAAGCCAATTTTTTATCACTTTTGTCCCCACACCGCATCTTGACGGTGTGCACACAGCTTTTGGCGGTATCAGCGGAGAAGATGTCGATAGCATGATGGGACTTGACTCCATCGGACAAAACGACATCATCGAAGAGATCAGAGTCGTAGAGACCAAAGAGTAATCTCAGCTAGAATTTCCCGCGCTTTTTGCGGGAGACTATTCCATCTCAAAGGATTTTCCCTATGCATGGTTTCTACCGCATCGCTGCAGCCGTCAATCAAACTTATCTTACCTACCCTAACCGTAACGCCGAAGAGATCATCACTCTCATCCAAAGAGCGTATGAGCAAAATGTCAGTGTCGTCGTATTTCCGGAACTCACACTCACTGGATATAGCGCAGGCGATCTTTTCTTCCAGCAAACACTCTACGAAAACCAAAACAGCGCCATCGGCTCCATACTCGAAGCGACCCGCTCTATCGAAACAATTGCCGTGATTGGATTGGCACTGCTTGATGCCAATAGACTCTATAATTGCGCTGCGGTGATCCAAAACGGCAATATCTTGGGTATTGTCCCCAAAAGCTATCTGCCAAACAATAAAGAGTTCTATGACAAGAGGCAATTTACAAGCGGTAAAGATATTGTCCGTTCTTCTGTAGATTTTCTAGGTCAAAGCATACCTTTTGGGGTCGATCTGCTCTTTGATGACGGCAAAGAGATGGTGTTGGGTGTAGAGATATGCGAGGATCTCTGGGCGGTCACACCGCCAAGCAGCCATATGGCAAGCAACGGCGCAAACCTCATCGTCAATCTCTCGGCAAGCAATGAGCTCATAGGCAAAGCGGAGTATAGAGCGCAGCTGGTACAAAGCCAAAGCGCGCGGGCGATGTGCGCCTATGCGTACGCCTCTTCGGGCGTGGGAGAATCTACGACGGATACGGTATTTGGAGGAGACGCTTTGATCTGTGAATATGGTACTCTGCTTGCAAGAGGAGAGCGTTTTAGACTCGCCAATCAACTCATCTCTGCCGATGTTGACCTCCAAAAACTTATATGGATGCGGCTTAGCGAAAGCAGTTTCACTGATGGCAGACGCAAGCAGGTACGCACTATCAGAGTAAATACGCTCCCGAAACTTATGACTATCGACCGCTCTATACAAAAATTCCCGTTCGTACCAGACAATCCCGATGAAAAGTCGCACCGATGCGAGGAGATCATCCAAATCCAAGCCCACGCCCTGATCAGAAGAATGGAGCATGCTCATATCAAAAAGGCAGTTATAGGGATATCCGGCGGGTTAGACTCTACCCTCGCCCTTCTCTCAACCCACAAAGCCTTTGAAATTATGCAGTGGGAATACAAGAATATCATCGCTGTGACAATGCCCGGATTTGGTACGACAAGCCGCACCAAAAACAATGCGATTGCCCTATGCAAAGCACTTGGTGTCACACTGGGAGAGATAGATATCACTGCTCTTTCTTTGGCGCAATTTGAAGCGATAGAACATGACAAAGAGAGTCACGATGTCACTTATGAAAATGTTCAAGCGAGGATACGCACCTCCCTTTTGATGAACATGGCGAACAAAGAGGGGGGACTTGTCATCGGCACCGGCGACTTAAGTGAAATTGCGCTCGGCTGGAACACTTACAACGGGGATCATATGAGCATGTACGCACTCAACAGCGGGATCCCAAAGACGCTCATCCGCTATGTGATAGAATATTTTGCTCAAGATCAACGGCTGAGAACCATCTTGCTTGATATTCTAGCCACACCCATCTCACCGGAGCTTCTGCCGCATGAGTGTGATACGATAACCCAAGAGACCGAATCGCTCATAGGCCCTTATGAGCTCCACGATTTTTTCCTCTATCACATTCTCAAATATGGAGCAAAGCCTGATAAGATTCTCTTTCTTGCACGGCAGGCATTCGAGGGAGACTACGAGATCGAGACGATCAAAAAATGGCTGCGGCTTTTTGTGAAACGATTTTTTACCCAGCAATTCAAACGAAGCTGTATGCCTGACGGTCCAAAAGTAGGTACAATCAGCCTCTCCCCAAGAGCGGATTGGCGCATGCCAAGCGACGCGGATGTCACGATCTGGCTTGAAGCCATCGACAACTACTAAGAGGGTGTTATTATGAGTCTCTCACTCAAAAACAACAGAGCCGTCAAACACTTTTTGGAGACAGCCCTGCAAGGGCTTTTTGGTCTCTTGCCTGTAGTAATTGTCTCTATCGTCCTGCTTTGGCTCTATGGCAAAATAGGCAATTTTGTAGAATGGGTTTTGGGTATTGTCGGATTTGCTCCGCAAAAGCACGCCTTCATATGGACGCTGGCGGTTTTGACCATTTTCTTTATACTGCTCTACTTCATGGGACACTTGATGAAAACCGGACTAGTAAAGTTTATCGAATCACAATTCAAAAAAATACCCGGCTATACGACCGTCAGGGATATCATCAATATCTTCAACTCCTCCAAAGGGGGAGAAAATCGCGTCCTTGTGGTCATCATACGAGGTTTTGCGAGCGAAGGGTACAACATAGGTCTGATGTATTCCCAAAAAGAGAGCATCCTCAAAGACCACTACACCGTCACCCTCTCTATGTCACCGATTCCAAACGGCGGCTTTATGTTCGAGGTGCACAAGAGCAATATCCATGTCATCGAGGAGGCGACCTTCGACGACAACCTCCAGTATCTCCTCTCAATGGGCGTCAAAAGTTTTACGGAGGTCATCAAAAAAGAGCCGCAAAGTATCGAAAACTTCCCGACGCTTGAGCAGTGGCTGCAAAGAGATGCTCTGCACTGAGCCTTTTAGTCTTATTTGGACTTACTCTTTTCGACCATCTCTCTGATCGCTGCAAGATGTGATTCGAGATTTGCTTTTGTGACAAATATACCAAAATCCTGAGGGAGTTTGCCGTTGGGAACATTGGTGATCCGATCTGCGATGAGCTCTCCGATATAGGGGTAGAAGTGGTGCAGATCGGCATAATGCTCCTCATGGGTCGTGACAGAATTAAGCCCCATAAAATCATATACCCCCCCGAAAACCTCTACAAGCTCTCTCATCCATCGTTCGTAATCCTCCAGCCTGCCGCTTTGTACCAAAATCTCAAAAAGCGATTTGGCAATAGGTGTCGTAAAAATGATAAATTTTGAATGAGGATTGTCTCTTTTGAGCGCCTCAAATTCGGCCTTCAATGCAGTGTCATAAAGGTAAGTTTCTCCATAGACATGATTTGCATAGAGTCCTGTTTGGAAGTTCACCGCCTCTTGCTTTCTTTGTGACGAGATACGAATAGTCTTTTTGGCATTGTTCCTAGTATAATCGGTCGTATCCGGGGTCGATGTGCGCTCGATCGATTCGATGCTTCTCTCAAGCGTATCCTTCACAAGCAGCTCTTTATAACGATACATAAACGATCTGCTCTTCTCGAGATAGCCTCGTGGCGGAGGTGTCGAACTTTTTTGCCCCTGCCCGAAAACACCAGCGTTGGAGCCATAAAAATCGACCCCGATGAGTACTGTTGCGAACTCACTCCCCTTGATCTCTTTGGCTATATCGACCCACCCCTTGTATTCATTGGGATACATACTGCTGCATGAGTAGTTAAAGACTTTCAAATTTTTGAAGTCATTTTGATCGATATAGGTCGTCCTGCTGCTCCCGAGCAAAAGCGCATCATATCTCTCAAGCCCTCCAAAATAGGCTCGATTGGTTTTGAGCTGCCTCTCATCAAAACCGACTTGTGCATTGTTGTATCGATGGCTATGGCTAAATGTCCATAGCGGATCAATCAAATAGTTAAACCCGGCGAAGAGCGCCATACATATCAACGCCGCTCCAAACCAGAGCTTCACCCATTTTTTACCGTTCATTGCACTGCCTAAAAATTGAAATACAAAAACTCAGAGAGTTTTGAGAGCGAAGTGAGACTTATCACAAAAAGGATTGCCCCCAAAAGAGCCCAAAATAGGTTCGGACGAAAGGCGTTTATCATCGAGTTGATATTTTTCACCCCCAGCACCAGCAGCATACCCCCGCCGATCCACCAAAGACTATAGTCGTTGAATACCGAGAGATCGGCGAAAATCACGCCATAGGATGCCAAAGAGCCAAAGAGCTCTTGAAGCGAAGGAGGCAGCACGAAAGGACCCATAAACATTCCGTGAAACACTTTGGATGCATCTTTCCACTCTTTTGCCCGGAAAAAGACCCAAGCCACATTGACAAAATTGAATGTGATGAACCAGCCCAGCCATCCCCACATCCTCAGTCCCAAATCCTTCCAAATACGGTGGATCACTATCGCTACACCATGGAGCGCGCCCCAGATCACAAACATCCAAGATGCCCCATGCCATAACCCACCGATGAGAAAAACTGCAAATAGGTTGAAATAGTTATGATATCTACTGACCCTGTTTCCTCCCAATGGAATATAGATATAGTCACGAAGGAAGCGTGAAAGCGTAATGTGCCATCTTCTCCAGAAGTCTTGAATATCTCTCGCTTTATAGGGAGAGTTGAAGTTGATCGGCAGACGGATATTGAACATCAAACTGATCCCTATCGCCATATCGGTATATCCGCTAAAATCAAAATAGAGCTGCAATGTATAGCTCAAGCTTGTGATCCAAGCCTCAAAAAAGTTCAGCGCCGGTGCGGCATCAAAACCGACATTTGCCCACGCAGCGAAGGTGTCGGCGATGATGACTTTCTTGAAAATCCCGACAGAAAAGAGCAGAAGCCCCGCAGCCACATTGCGCCATCGCACCGCCCAGTTCCACCTTGAGACAAATTGCGGCATCATCTCGGAGTGATGGAGTATCGGACCTGCGAGCAGATGGGGAAAATAGGTCACAAAAAGCATATAATTGAGCAGGTCATACTCTTTGACCTTCTGCTTGTAGGCATCGACCAAGAAGGCGATCTGCGTGAAGGTAAAAAAGCTGATCCCCAAAGGAAGCACTATATGCTTCAATGGGATATCAGAGCCAAATAATCCGTTGAAATTTTCCAAGAAAAAATCGGTATATTTGAAATACCCCAACAAAGAGACATTGAAGATGATCCCAAATAATAAGAGTTGCTTTTGAGGAAGCCGCCCCAAGAGAGTTCCGATATAATTATGTTTGACACTTCTGTCGTGGTGGGTTGCCAGCGCTGAACCAACAAAGAAATTGACAAATATACTTGAGAGCAAAAGCGGGATATAGAGTATGCTCCAGTACCCGTAAAAAAAGAGACTGGCTCCCACCAGCCACATCTTGGAACCTAGAATGACTCTTTGATGCAAGAGAAAAAAATAGCCGACCAGCACTATCGGCAAAAAAGCAAAAATAAAAATATAGGAATTAAAAAGCAATAATACTCCTCTGCCAAACTCGCCGTATTTTAGCATTTTTCTACAAACAAAGCCAAATAGCGTAA
>DZAQ01000060.1 GCA_022729615.1 Sulfurovum sp. | reverse complement strand
GGAGCGAGAAAGTTTTCCAGATCGGTCGCATCGAGCGCTTTGACTGCCCCAACCGTCCCGACGGGCATAAAGACTGGTGTCGTGATAGTGGAGTGAGCCGTCGTGATCGTACAAGCTCTCGCTTGGTTGTTGACATTATCTATCTGGAATTTCATTATGCTATAATTTTCCCCGTTTAAAATTGAGAAATTATATCCATTAAAATAAAAGAGTTAAATGAAAAATATATTGATTCTTGCCGAGGGCGCCATCGCTAGAAAGTTTCTCGAGTGGGTCAACAATGCGAGAGTAGCAGAAAACAGTTACCATGTTATCTGCGCAAAAGAGAATCTCTTTACTGAAAAGATGAGCCGCTCTATCCCGATCTGTCATATCGATCCAACAAGTTATTCCAGACTGCTTGGCGTGATGGGCGATACGAAATTCTCGATGATTTTTATCGTAATGGACAGTATGGATGATGCCAAAAACTCCCTCCAAAATATTCGGCATATTGACAATAAGGTACGAGTAGTTTTGTTGGATAGGTGGGGGGCTTCATTTGGGGGGGACAGCAACCTCACGGTGATCGATGAACAAAATCTTTTGGCAACACACCTCTATGAGCATCTGCCAAATGTTCCGGTTGTCGCGCAGAATATCGGGCTGGGCGAGGGGGAGATCATGGAGATCTTGGTTCCTTTCGGGAGTAGCTACTCCTATCGCCATGTAGGTTCGGTCGCGCAGAGAAAATGGAAGATCGCCGCCATTTACCGAGATAAAAAACAGATCCTTCCAACTAGCGCTACCATGATCTATCCTAATGATACTCTCTTGGTGCTCGGCAAGCCAAGGGTTCTGGAGGGGGTATATAAAAGTGTCAATAGACGCTTAGGGCTCTTCCCTGAACCGTTTGGAAAACATCTCTATTTGATCCTTGATCTCGAAAATGACAAAGAGCAGGCGCTTCTCTATCTGCAGGAGAGTATCTATCTGACCAATCAGCTGCAAAACAAAAGACTCATCGTAAGAGTGATCCACCCGACCAGTTTCTCCCTATTGGATGAAATCAAACAATACAGCGGCCACAATATCTCTATTCATGTCTCCTATAGCAATAATATAAGGGCTGATTTCTTGGAATATGATATTCAAAATTTTGATATTGGAATGGTGCTCAATTCTAGCGCAACATTTGAGAAGTATGGTCTCGCGACCCGCCTCTTCATACTCAAAAAAGTGGTCTATGTATTTGGTGTAAAACCGCTGTATGACATCTCACAAAGCATTATACTGATGACCAATATTTCTGAGATGGAGTCGATCTCATCAACCGCCATTGAGTTTTCCGAGAGTCTCAATCTCAAGCTGCAGCTTTGCAACTTCGATCCTGAGGGAAATTTCAAAACAAAAGCAGATATTGTGGAGCACTACGAAACACTCTCTCAAATTTTTAACTTTGATGTCGAGATCGTCCATGAAGTGGCCAATCCGATCCGCAAACTTCAGAGCATGGAAAACATCATACTTATCGCACCATTCAATGAAAAAAGTATAAAAAAATCACTCATTGGCTTCGTCTCAACTAGAGTGCAAGACTATCTTTTGACGCTCAATCGACACCCATCTATCTTCGTTCCTGTTGAAATCGCAGAGAATATATAGACACTCTAAAGAAATATCAGTAAAATAGAGTAAATATTTTAAAAAGAGTGGCCAATATGATAGTACCGATCGAGCTGACAAGCAGCCAAAGCATAACCTACGATATCATGATCGGCTTTTTGCCAAAGCTGCATTTTGATACAAAAGTCGTCATCGTCACCAACCCGACAGTAGCCGGATATCATCTGCAGACTCTTCTTGAAAAGATCAGCGCTAGGGAGCTGCATATCGTAGAGGTTCCGGATGGTGAGGTGTATAAAACACTCCAAACTGTCGAAACTATCCTCAACCAACTCTTTGAGTACAAGCTAGACCGCAAATCGCTCCTCATCGCATTTGGCGGAGGAGTGATAGGTGATATGACCGGTTTTACGGCCTCTCTTTATCAAAGAGGAATTGATTTTATACAGATACCTACGACACTCCTCTCACAGGTGGATGCGAGTGTCGGAGGCAAAACAGGGGTGAACAGCCACTATGGCAAAAATCTTATCGGAGCCTTCTATCAGCCAAAAGCCGTCTATATCGATCCTGCATTTTTGCATACGCTCCCCGCGCGAGAATTTGCCGCAGGTGTCGCGGAGATCATCAAAATGGCTGTTATGTTCGATGCGGAGTATTTCTCTCTTCTCGAAAACGCAGATCTCACAGATGAAGCGACGCTCAAAGAGGTGATCAGAAGAAGTGTCGAACTCAAAGCGCAAATTGTCAATCAAGACGAAAAAGAGACCGGCATTCGCGCTGTTCTCAACTACGGACATACTTTTGCGCATGTGATAGAAAATGAGACCGATTATGCCTGCTATCTTCACGGAGAAGCGGTCGCGATCGGTATGGTCATGGCGAACCGGCTTGCGTTGAGACTCGCTCTTTTGAGTCAAAGCGAGGCGGATCGCATCACCGCGCTCTTGCAAAAATACAACCTTCCTATCTCGTATGCGATCAAAAATATTGATGAATTTTATGACCATTTCTTTCTAGACAAAAAGAGCGCCCAGAGCCGTATCAAGTTTATCCTTGCAAAAGGTATCGGAAATCATACAATCCGAGATGACATAGATGCAGAGATCATCAAGAGTGTGCTGAGAGAATTTGGACAGCATCAATGAGTTTGAAGCTCTTTTTCTTCAAGCTTTCGTTGTCGCTTCTGCTTGTATCAAATCTGCTTCATGCCGAAGAGAGTGGGGCGCTGTCAAAACTCGATCAAATAAAAAATGCCATTTCAGCCGAATTTGGCGACAAGAACAGGGAAATAAACCAGACAAACAGCAGCACGCACGCCCAAGAAAAAAACAGTACAAACCCCGATACTCCGCAGATCATCTCTGCGGCTTCCGCAAATAAAAAAACAGAGCTGCTTGAGAAAATAGAGAAGCTTGACCAAGAGATATCGAAAGATAATATTTGGGCAAAAATGTATAGCAATTACCGTCTCTACCAGCGCCTTTTGGAGGAAGAGAAGGCAATTGACCTCAAGATCGCACTGCTCAAAAAGAAGAAAAAACCTTTAGCTAAAGCAGATGAAGAGTTGCTGCTCAAGTACAAAACCGAGATGAATACGATCAGCGGTAAATTGCGTCTTCTTGAGGAGTACAAAGATGACCCATTCAAAGAGATACTCCAACCAAAGTCCACGGAGGAGATCCCCGGCGTATCCAACCCGATCCATATAGTTACAGCCCTCTCGTTCAAAAAGAGAATGCTGGACGAGCAAGAAGAGTATAGTGAGCGCTTTGAGTCACTCAAAGAGATAGTAGATAAGCTCAAAACGCAGAAACTTATCGTAACAGACCTCTTGAAGCTAGATGAAAACAGCAGTGAATACAAGAAGCAATTTGAAGAGATCGATCTGAAACTCAAAACATATATACCCCTTGTCGAGATTTTTGAAACTACAAAAAATGTTTACAATAAAAAAGTTGAAGAGATCAAGATAAAGCTCTCCGGTGAAATCAAAAATGAGATAGAAAAAACATTCACTATCGGCGGCATACTCCTCTTCTTTTTTATGCTCTATCTTTTGACGAAATTTATCGCATATCGCTATTTGGTCGATGATGACCGACTCTACACCATCAATAAAGTTTTAAATATTCTTCTTGTCACTCTGCTTGTTATTGTGCTGCTCTTCTCTTATATCGAAAATGTAGATTATCTTGTGACGGTTTTGGGGTTCGCCTCTGCCGGTATAGCCATCGCGATGAAAGATTGGTTTATGAATATTCTAGGATGGTTCGTGATCATCATCGGCGGTACTTTTCATGTCGGTGACAGAGTAAAGGTATCTCGAAACGGGCTAGAATTTGTGGGCGATATCGTCGATATTTCACTCATGAGACTCACGCTGCATGAAGATGTCACTCTCACTACCTACATGCTCAACAGAAGAGCAGGAAGAATCATCTTCATCCCCAATAACTATATCTTCACCGATATGATCGCCAACTATACCCACTCCGGACTCAAGACGGTATGGGACGGTATCGACTTGATGATCACTTTTGATTCTGATATCAGCCGCGCCGTCTCTATAGCCAAAGATGTAAGCAAAAAATACTCCAAAGGCTATACCGACATCACGCGCAAACAGCTCAACAAACTGCGAAGCCAATACAGTATTCGCAACACCAATGTGGAGCCCCGCATATTTACCCTCATCGAACCCTATGGAGTCAAGCTCTCCGTCTGGTATCTGACCAACTCCTATGCTACGCTGACTTTGCGCAGTACCATTTCTCAGGAGATCATCGAACGGATCAATGCCGAAAAGAGTGTCTCGTTGGCACTTCCGTCGCAATCGCTCTTTATGGAGATGGGTATCCAAAGACCCCATTTCCCTCCCGAAGAGCCTATTCCGACACAAGAGGATCTGTCTTGATGAAAAAAGTCTATTTCAAAACTTTTGGCTGTCGCACAAATCAGTTTGATACGCAGATCATGATCTCCAAACTGAGTGAATTTGAACTTACCGACAGAGAAGATGAGTCCGATATCGTGGTCGTGAACTCTTGTACGGTCACCAATGGAGCTGATGCTTCGGTGCGCAACTATATCTCATCGCTCAAACGCTCCAATCCAAATGCCAGAGTGATCTTGGCAGGATGCGGATCGCACTCCAAGGGGGAGTCGCTTTTTGCGGACAAAAAGGTCCATGGGGTGATAGGACACTCCGAAAAAGAGAAGATCAACGAGATACTCAAAAAACCTGAGCCATTTTACCAAATAGGCGATTTGGAGCATATCGATTCAAGTATCGTAGAGGAGTTTGTCGGCAAGAGCAGAGCCTTTATCAAGATCCAAGAGGGGTGTGATTTTCGCTGCTCCTACTGCATCATCCCCTCCGTGAGAGGAGATGCCAGATCGCACAAAGCAGAGACCATAATAGAACAGATCACCAAACTCGCAGGCAATGGCTTCGGAGAGTTTATCCTCACGGGAACCAATGTCGGCAGTTACGGCAAAGAGAGAGGAGACTCTATCGCGGGGCTTCTTGGAAAGATCAGTCTCATCCGCGGAGTCAGACGCATCCGCATCGGGAGTTTGGAGCCGATCCAGATAGATGAAGCGTTTTTGGAACTCCTTGGGGAGCCGTGGATGGCGCGCCATCTGCATATCGCGCTGCAGCACACGAGTGACAGTATGCTGGCATTGATGAATCGGCGCAACCACTTCAAAACAGACTTGACTCTTTTTGAGAAGATTGCCGCAAAAGGCTATGCGATCGGGACTGATTTTATCGTAGGGCACCCCGGAGAGAGCGATGCGGTTTGGCGTGAAGCGATATCGAGGATAGAACAGCTTCCATTGACCCATATCCACGCCTTTAGCTACTCCAAAAGAGACGGTACACCCTCGGCATCGATGCAGCCGCAGATCAAAGGGGATATTGCCAAAGAGCGTCATAGGGAAGTCACGGAGATCATCAAGGCAAAAAATTATGAATTCAGACTGAAGCATAGCAGCGATCTGGAGGTTTTGCTTGAAAACGGCAAAGAGGGAGTTTTTTATGGGTATGATCAATACTTCAATAAGATCGAAGTCAAATCGGATGAGGATCTAAGCAGCAATTGGGTACTGCTCAATGAGATAAAGGTGCAAGGTGATGGCAATTATGCGCAATTTTAAATTTCCAAAAGATAAAAAAATTCTCTTTGTGATACTCTTCGCAGTTATTTTGCTTCTGCTTCTTTTGTTCGCTTTTTTGCGCGATACAAGCAAGCCTATCACGACCGCCGAAGCAAGCAAACTCCATCAAGAGTCCAAGATCAAAAAAGTGATTGTCGATGGCAACTATCTCTACCTTGTGACCGAGAAAGAGCGTTATAAGATATTTAAAGATGCTATCAATACAAATATACTCTTCCAGAAATATCCTGTTGAGGCAGTACAAAATCAGTGGAATTTCATGAGTCTTTTGCCTCTTTTGGCAAGTATCGGAGCGCTTTTGACTCTCGCCGCTCTCTTTGGAAAAAACCTCTTCGGAACAAAAAGCGAATCCTATCCCCAAATGAGCCGAACCAATGAGAATACAAAAGGACCGGATATCGCTCCTACTCACTCAACCGTCAGATTTTCGGATGTCGCCGGCATCCATGAGGTCAAAGAGGAGCTTGAGGAGATCATCGATTTTCTCAAGCATCCGCAAAAATACCGCCAAAGGGATATCCAACTCCCCAAAGGCGTTTTGCTTATCGGTCCTCCGGGTGTAGGGAAAACGCTCATCTCCAAGGCTGTAGCCGGAGAGGCGGGGGTGCCGTTCTTTTATCAAAGCGGCGCTTCGTTTGTGCATATCTATGTGGGAATGGGAGCGCAGAGAGTCAGCGAACTCTTCAAAAAAGCAAAACAGATGGCGCCAAGTATCATATTCATCGATGAGATAGATGCCGTGGGCAAAAGCAGAGGAGCATTGCGCAATGATGAACGAGAAGCGACGCTCAATCAGCTTCTGACCGAGATGGACGGATTTGAGGGGAGTTCGGGTGTCATCGTCATAGGCGCTACCAACAGGATCGATGACCTTGATGATGCGCTGCTCAGGGCAGGGCGGTTTGATAGGCGTATTCACATATCACTGCCCGATATGGAGGAGCGCGTCAAGACACTTGAACTCTATCTGGCAAAAAAATCCCACCAAGTGGATATCAAAAAAGTTGCCAGGATGAGTGTAGGGTTCAATAACGCCGCACTTGCGACTTTGACCAACGAAGCGGCGCTCCATGCCTATCGCCAAGGGCGAGAGAGTATCGATCTTGATGACTTTGAAGCGGTCAAAGAGAAGGTGCTTTTGGGCAAACGGCGTATTATGAGCCTCAGCGAAGAGGAGCGAAAGATCCAAGCGATCTATCAAGCCGCGAAAGCGCTAGTAGCTACATGGCTCGATGTCGAATTTGAAAAAATAGGTATTGTTACGACTAGAATGCTGGAATTTGACTCCGAAATCCTCTCCAAAAGCCAACTGCAAAACCGTATCCAAGTCTATCTGGCAGGGAGCGCCGCCACGCAAAAAGCCTATGGCGAGAAATTCACCAATGCAAGCGGCGATATCGATCAAGCCAAAGCTCTGGCACACCAGCTCATCGAGAGATATGCCATGGGGGAACACTTCATCGCGCATCCAAACGATGCCGAGAAATTACTGCAAGATGGATATATGGATGCGGGAGCGATTCTCGAAAAATTGAAAGAGTCACATGCCAAAATCACAGCATTTTTACTCGAAAATGAGAATATAACCCGCGAAGAGACGCAGGATATTATTCGTGAAATATTTTAACGGTTTTTCGCTTCTTGGTGAGGAGATACTCTTCGAGGAGTTTGCGGACAAGAGTGATTTTACCTATGCCGGATTTAGCTATGGGGCGCAGAAGGCATTTGAATCAGCCCTGCAAAGCCAAGAGCGAATCGAACGGCTCATCCTCCTCTCTCCGGCATTTTTCCAATGCGAAAAGAGCAGTTTTATCCGTACGCAGCTGCACTATTTTTCCAAAGACAGAGATGCCTATCTGGCGCAATTCATCCAAAATGCCGCCTCTCCGTCAAAGTGTGATCTCTCCTATTTGATCCGACCGGGAGAGCTCAGTGACCTTGAAGCGCTTTTGAGTTACGAGTGGGAGCGCGAGAAGGTAGAGACGCTGCTAGAAAGGGGTACTAGGATCGAAGTCTATCTGGGCGGACGAGACAAGTTGATGCAAAGCGAGAAAGCTTTTGATTTTTTCTCATCGCTCACGACTGCCTATCTTATCAAAGAGGCAGGGCATTTTTTGCTC
>DZAQ01000192.1 GCA_022729615.1 Sulfurovum sp. | reverse complement strand
ATTTTTTTGGTTTTTTGGGTCTTCCTTGAAGGTGGCGAAAATGGCAGCTATCAAACAAAGCAGGTAGATATCAATCAATCATTATGTGCCAAGCCCCCACAGGTAAAGCATGAGATTTGTGATAAATTTGAGTTGAATTATGAGATGCTGCATCACTCCTCAAGCAGTGAGCTCACCGGCAAGGTCAATGCGATCATCGAAACATATGTCAATGAGTTCAAAAAAACCATGGTGACGCCTCATGGCGAAGAGCTCTCTTCAAGGCAGGAGTATGAGAGCGCTCGACAGTATGAGTATATTTTGAGTATCAAAATCTATGCACTCACCTCCGAAGTGCTTGCGCTTGAGATTTATGACTTCTCCTATACCGGAGGAGCGCATGGAAACTATTCGACCACTTATGATAATTACAATTTAGCGACAGGAGCGAAGATCAATATCGCTGATTTTGTCGCCAAAAATCCGACCATTGCCAAAGAGGCAGAGAGAAGCTATCGCAGGGAGTATAAAATAGCTCCGGATTTACCGCTCTCCAAGTCAGAAATCTCATGGTTTGAAGATCTGTTTCTCCCCTCGTCAAACTGTGCAATCACACAAAAGAGTCTGCATTGCGGCTATTTGCCTTATGAGCGTACCCCCTATTCGTCGGGCGAAACATCGTATGATCTGCTTTACGAAAAACTCAGCGACAAAGAACGCCAATCACTTCAAGATACGATCAAAAGGGTGAAATAACCTCTCTTGAGTAAGAATTTGCTACAATTCAAATAATTAATCCGAAAAGAGCATCATGCAACTACTTTACCCGCTTAGAAACAAAAATGAATTTGTATTCAACTCCTCTTCGAGAGATTTCACGGTTGAAGAGATCCCGCTTTACCCCTTTACGGGCGAAGGGGAGCATCTTGTGGTGACGGTTCGCAAGAAAGAGTTGACTACATGGGAGATGCTCGATATCATCAGTGCTCATCTGGGCATCAAGCGGCGCGATATAGGGTATGCAGGGCTCAAGGATAAGCATGCGATGACTATCCAGCATATCTCGCTGCCTGCCAAATATGCTCCACAGCTTGAGTCTTTTGCCCATGAGAATATCAAAATTTTGGACACCACCAAACACAACAACAAGATACGGGTAGGGCATCTCAAGGGAAATAGATTTCGCATCCGTCTGAAAAAGGTGTTGGGAGTGCAGAAAGATAAGCTTGATTCTGTACTCAAGTGGATCAAGGAAAACGGTGTGCCAAACTATTTTGGCGAACAGCGTTTCGGGACTGACGGCAATAATTGGGAAGAGGGGAAAAAACTCATCGAGGGAACGCTCAAGATCAGGGATCCAAAAACGAGAGAGTTTCTTGTGGGCTCCTATCAGAGCTATCTTTTCAATCAATGGCTCTCCAAAAGAGTTGAAATTTCACTTCTGCTTGAGCAATTTTCTGAGACAGAAGTGGAGGGTATCTTGGGATTTGAGCAGGGATTGCTCCAAGGCACCAAGGCACAGAGCCATTTTTTTAAACTCCTTCAAGGTGATTTGATGATGCACTACCCGCACGGGCGAGTTTTTTATGCGGAGGATTTGCATGCAGAGGCGGAGCGATTTGCCCGTTTTGATACTGCTCCGACGGGATTGCTTCCCGGTACGAGAGTCAAGAGGGCAGAGGGTGCCGCAGGAGTGATAGAGTCACCTTATGATGCCAAGATCAATGAGGATGGCGCGAGAAGATACGCATGGATACAAGTAAATGATATAGAAAAAAAATATATCGAAGAGAAGGCGCATTATGAGCTCGGTTTTGTGCTCCCAAAGGGCTCCTATGCGACCAATGTTTTAGATATCCTGAGGGGAGAGAGGAGTTAAATATTTATTAATATTAGATAAAATGATTGTTTTAAATG
>DZAQ01000059.1 GCA_022729615.1 Sulfurovum sp. | reverse complement strand
AGTGGCTCCGGATGCAGGATTCGAACCTGCGACCAAGTGATTAACAGTCACCTACTCTACCGCTGAGCTAATCCGGAATGGAAGCTAAAGCTCTTCGCTTTTTTGTGGGGGTGATTATAGTAAAAAATGACTTGAAAGTCAAGGGATTTTTACGCTGTTGTATAAAAAACTATATTATTTATCTCTTTGAGGACTATTTTTTTCTCCTCTAGAAGCTTTTCGAGTCTCTCTTTGCTTGCCGCATCGAAAAGTATCTCTATATCATCTGTGCTCAACGGTCTTTTGGAGAGCGTCTGGAGTATCTCCTGCGAACTGTAGGATTCGGGGTGAGGCGTCACAGCTTTGCGCGAAGCGATATAGATCGGCAGCGAAGGGTCGAAGAGCTGTGATATCTTGTGAAGCTCTTCAAAACTAAGCGGCTGCACCCGGTAAGCCGGGGGACGGTCGATAGTTCCTATATCGATACGCGCAGGCCGCAGCCGGAGCAAAAAGCTATCCAGTGCGGCGATCTCGTCCGATGAATCATTGAGTGTTTTGACAAAGAGTATCTCGATGATCAAAGGACCATTGTACATCGCTTTAAATGCGAGCATCCCCTCTTTGATCGCCTCTATTGTGATGCCGCGGTGAGCGCGGTCAAGTTTGCGCAGACAGGCATCACTCGCGCAGTCAAGCGAGAGCTTGACCATATCAAGCTTCGCAAGCGCCTCTCTCGTTTGGGGATCCATGATCGTGCTGCCGTTGCTGAGGATCAGCGTTTTCACGCCTCCTTTGATGGCATCGATCTTGTCGATCAGTATAGAGAGGTACGGGTAGAGTGTCGGCTCTCCGTTGGCGGTGATGGTGATATAGTCTATATCCGGATGTTCCGTGAGCGCCTTTTGGAGGGCGATGATCACTTCATCGGGTGATATCACGACATCATAAGTATCAACTGTTTTTGCCGGTGCAAGTTCGCAATAGAGACAGTCAAAATTGCACTGTTTTTTCGAAGGGCTCAGATCGATCCCCAACGACCTGCCAAATCTTCGAGAGTGCACCGGTCCGAATATGATATCCACGGCCCCACCTGCCCTATTTGTTGGCAAGCCAACGGGTCAAATCGACAGCGAGTCTCTCAAGCGCCTCATTGGTCGCCTCCACATACCCTGCGGCATTGACACTTTTTGTAGGGATTTCGTAGCTGAATTTTTTGCTTTTGACCAAAAGATTGTTTGCACCGTTGATCAAGTCAAACCGTACGGTTACCACTGCTACGGAGAGATCTTTGCGCACCTTGTGAGAAAAATCATAGACTTCGCTCTCAAGGAGATAGTCCGTATTGGCAAGCGAATTGTAGTCCAAAATATTGCCAAATACGCCGCTTTTTTCGACTGCACGCACCACCATTCCCATCAAGAGTTGACTGCTGTCACTGTTCCAAATGGCATTTTGATAGCTCCCCTCTTCGTAGCTGCTATAGCTGAAAAATATCGAGCTGCTTGATTTGCCCTTTATGTTGCTAGGATAGCCGACCCTTAGCGTCTTGGTACCATAGGGAGCATTTGCGAAGTGTCCCATTCTTAGATCCGGATTGAGCGTATAGGTCTGGATAGGCGCACTCTTCGAAGCGCATCCTCCGAACAAAAGAGCGAGAGCAAAGAGTACTGTAAAGAGGGAGAGATTTTTCATTCACCCGGTCCTTTTCTGGGAGTGTTGGATTTGTAGAGTATGTCACTTGGACTTGCCTTGAGTCCCCTTGCCAGCTCATCGATCTGCGCGGAAAGCCTTCGCATGTCATTGAGCGTGGGCTGCATAATCTTTTGCATATTATAATCTCCCCTATTGACAGTTTTTTCGATCTTGAGCGCTAGAGTCTCGATACTTTGACTCATTGTCTCAAAATTGCGCAGTGATGGAGTGAGGCTACTATTGAGGTCGGCTGCAAGCGCACTATAATCCTTGGAGAGTTTCGCGAACGAGACTCGAAACTCCCCTAGCGTACTTTGAGCCTCTTCAAGCGAGGAGATCATCTTCTCCTCCACATCGGTACCTTTGGCGGCGACCTTATTCGCATTTTCCAGCAGTGAGGAGAAATTTTTGAGATTCTCATCCGAGAGAAGCTTTTCGCCCCGTTCAAGTACCACCACAAGCCTATCTGAGAGTTTTTCAAGATTCTCTTCGAGGCGTACTATCATAGATGACTTTGATGCGAGAATAGGCAGCTCTCCCTCTTTGCCGACGAGGGGCTTGGCACCATTTGTCCCACCCTCGATCTCCACAAAAGAGAGACCGGTAAGACCAAACATACTGAGCGTGCCGTACATATCTTCCTTGATAGGGATATTTTTGCTGATCTTAAGTACGATCTCCACCTCTTCGATATTTTTGGGATTGACCCTGATTTCGCTTACCGTACCCACCTCCACTCCTTTGAGCTTCACTCCGGAATCCTTGGAGAGTCCTGCAACGGTATCTTTCGTTCGCAACAGATAGAGACTATAGTCATCTTGAAAACCTCTATTCCCAAGCCAAAAAGCAAAAAATATTATACCCGCCACAAAGAGTATCACAAAAAGACCGATAATTGTGTAGTTTACTTTGCTATACATGGTGGTGTCTCGCTCTTTTATTATAATTTGCCAGAGTGTATTCGTTTTTGAAAAATCGCTCTACAAATGGATGGTTGGATTGTAGCACATTTTCCAAAGTTCCCTCTGCAACGACATGTTTGTCCGCCAATACCGAAAAGCGGTCGATGACAGAGTGGATCGATTCAAGATCGTGTGTGATCATCACGACCGTGATCCCGAGCAACTCACGAAGCTCCATGATAAGAGCATCGAAATTTCTAGCACCGATAGGATCAAGTCCCGAGGTAGGCTCATCCAAAAAGAGCAGTTTCGGATCCATCGCCAAAGCTCTCGCCAAAGCCGCCCGCTTGATCATTCCGCCGCTGAGTTCAGAGGGGTAAAGTCCGCCCACATGCGCCGAAAGACCAACCATACTGATTTTGGTTTTGACTATCTCATCACGCATCTTTTTGTCGATACCGGTGTACTCCTTGAGCTGGAGTTCGATATTTTCCGCCACCGTCAAAGAGGTAAAGAGCGCTCCAAATTGAAACAATATTCCCCACTGGCGCCGGAGTGATTGCGCTTCATTGTAGGGTATCTTGGAGAGTTCATGACCCAAAACCCACATCTCGCCTGCCGTGGGCTTGAGCAACATGATCATCTCTTTGAGCAGAAGTGTTTTCCCCGAGCCGCTCTCACCCAAAATACCGTAAATCTCCCCTTGATTAATGGAGAGATTGAGATCGTCATGGATCACGGTGTCGCCAAAACTCGTCACGATATTTTTTGCTTCGATGATCACGCCCATGGTTAGATACCCCACTCAGTCAAGATGACAGAAAAGAGCGCGTCACACGCGATCACAAAAAAGATAGCATTCACCACACTCGCAGTCGTCTGAGCGCCGATACTCTCAGTATCATCAGTGACTTGCAAACCTCTAAAACATCCGATCATAGCGATCAAAACAGCGAAAAACGGTCCTTTGATGATCCCTATCCAAAAGTGTTTTGCCGCCAAAACCTCCTGAAGCCGATCTATAAATTGACTGTAAGAGATATTTAGCTCCAAACTAGCGGCAAACATACTCCCCATTATCCCTATAATATCCGCGAAAAAGATCAAAAGCGGCAGCGAGATCATCAATGCAAGCATACGCGGCAAAATAAGAAAATAGAAGGGATCAAATCCCATGGTACGCATAGCAGAGATCTCCTCTGTGATCTTCATAGCGCCTATCTGCGCCGTGTAGGCAGATCCGCTTCGACCCGCCACGACGATAGCGGTGATCAACGGCGCAAGTTCACGGGTGATCGATATCCCTGCCAAATCTACGATAAATACATCCGCACCGAACTTCGCCAACTCCACGGCACTCTGATAGGAGATCACCATCCCGACTAGAAACGAGGTTAGCGCGATGATAGGAAGTGCGCTCAATCCCGAACGCTCGATGTGATAGGTGATCTCTTTGTGTCTTAGATTTTTGGGATGCACAAAATAGCGCAAAAACGCCACCAAGAGATACCCAGTAAAGTCCAAAAATTCCAGAAACTCTCGATACCCCTCCACTGCTCTCTTCCCCAAAGCAGAGAGCATCCCCTCGGAACGCTCAGGTATCGCCTCTTTGACACTATGTTTCTTGAGAAGCTCATACATGCGTTGTTGCTCAGAAGTATAGCCGATGACATCTACTTCAAATTTGGCACGAAACTGCTCATCAAACCGCATAAACAGAAGCACTCCGGCACTGTCAAACGAATTGATTTTGGAAAGATCCCATACTATTTTTTTAGAAGGATGAAAAGAGGCAAGTTCGCTATTGATCTGGGGCTCACTGTAGAGTGTCCAATCCCCTTTTGCATGTACAACAATACTATCGGCAAGCTCCTCAAGGTGCACATAGGTCTGATTCATAGCTCCATTATACCCTATCACATCACAAAGCGAGATAATCACAACTCTTGACAATGGATACCTTGTTGAAATATACTTTTGAGTATACTTTGCATAAACTTTGGCAATAGGAGAATGAGCAATGCAAGATTTTGGTTTGGATATATGGGGAGATGATAACTATATCATCAAAGACGGAAAACTTTCGCTCAATTATGCCAAAAACATATCTCTTCTCAAGATCATACAAACCATCAGAGAGAGGGGCTATAAAGGTCCGCTGCTCTTGCGTTTCCCGCACCTTATCAAAAAGCAGATATCTACACTCTTTGATGCCTTCCATACATCTATCAACGAGTTTGGCTACACAGGCAGCTTTCATGCTGTCTTCCCTCTTAAGGTCAATCAATTTCCAAACTTCGTCCACTCCCTCATGGAAGTCGCCGCCCCCTACGGTTATGGACTAGAAGCCGGCAGCAAGGCGGAGCTCATCATAGCGATGTCCGAGACGCCTCTGGGTGCGCCGATCACCGTCAATGGCTTCAAAGACAAGGAGATGATAGCGCTTTGCTTCATAGCTGCCAAGATGGGACACAATATCACTGTCACCATCGAAGGGCTGGGAGAGCTGGAGACTATCATCGATGTCAACACCGAGTTCAACAAAGAGAGCGCCCTCTGTATTGCCCCGAAGATTGGTGTGCGTATCCGTATGCATAGCGTCGGTATCGGCATCTGGGCAAAAAGCGGCGGATACAGCTCAAAGTTTGGACTCACCTCTACCGAGCTGCTCAAAGCATTTGATCTGATGCTCCAAAATGACCTGATTGGGCAGCTCTCAATGATCCATTTTCATATCGGATCACAAATGGGCGAGATCGCTCCGCTCAAAAAAGCACTGCGCGAAGCGGGCAATATCTACGCTGACCTCAAAAAAAGAGGGGCATACGCCCTCTCTGCTATCAATATCGGCGGCGGTTTGGCTGTCGAATATGCGCAGCACCATCAAGCTCAAGAGCGCAACTACTCCATCAAAGAGTTTGCAAATGATGTCGTCTTTTTGATGCAGGATGTTGCGAAAAACAAAGGTGTTGAGGAGCCCGATATCTTCACGGAGTCCGGCCGATATATCGCTGCCAGCCACTCGGTGATGATCGCTCCCGTGCTGGAGCTCTTCTCCCAAGAGTACCAGCAAGAGTCTCTTCGCTCCAAAGAGATCAACCCCCCGTTGATCCAAGAGCTTTTTGATCTTCTTGGCACTATCAATCGCAACAATGCAAGAGAATACCTCCATGACGCACTTGACCATAGAGAGTCGCTTCTGACACTTTTTGATCTTGGGTATATCGATCTTGAAGATCGCTCCAATACGGAGATTTTGGTCGATCTCATCATAAAAAAAGCTATCATGCTCCTCAAAGACGAAGATACCGATGAACTCAAACGGCTGCAAAACCGTATCCAAGAGAAATATCTGGTCAATTTTTCATCATTTGTCTCTCTGCCTGATTTTTGGGGCTTGGGACAAAACTTCCCGATCATGCCGATCGATAGGCTCGATACTAAACCTACGCGCCCTGCAAGCCTGTGGGATATCACCTGCGATAGTGACGGGGAGATCGCATTTAATCCCAAATTGCCGCTTCATCTGCACGAAATAGATATTACGAAAGAGGAGTATTTTCTCGCTTTCTTCCTCACGGGCGCCTACCAAGAGGTACTTGGGATGCAGCACAATCTCTTCACCCATCCGACCGAAGTCGTGGTGAGTTTCGATGAAGAGGGCGAAATGCAACTGGATGATTTGATCGAAGCACAAAATCTCATGGATGTCTTAGATGATATCGATTATGACACCGGCAAAATAAATAAATCCATCAAATTCAAAATCGAAGATTCACCGCTGATCGACGAAAGAGAGAAACGATCACTTCTTGGCAAACTTTATCTCTATTTAAGTGAAAATTGCTATCTTAAGACGATACAAGCAACAGAGGAATATTAACTTACGGAGAGGAATGATGGGACTTTATAGCACCATAAAAGAGGATTTTTTGAATGTCAAACGCAACGACCCGGCTTTGCACTCGACCTTTGAACTCTTTTTTAACTATCCGGGTCTTTGGGCGCTAATCTTCTATCGCCATGCACACTGGCTCCACCAAAAAGGATTGCGCTTTCTGCCCCGTTTCATCTCCGGACTTGGTCAATTCCTTACGACCATCGATATCCATCCTGCCGCGCAGATAGGCAGGCGGCTCTTCATAGATCACGGAGTAGGAGTCGTCATAGGTGAGACGGCAGTCATAGGGGATGATGTACTCATCTATCAGCAAGTCACGCTTGGCGGTGTGAGTCTCACCAAAGGCAAACGCCACCCAACCATCGAAGACAATGTCGTCGTTGGAGCCGGTGCCAAAATACTCGGTGATATCATTATCGGTCAAAACTCGAAAGTGGGCGCAAACTCAGTCGTCGTCAAAAATGTCCCTCCGGACTCTACAGCCATAGGCATTCCCGCCAGAGTCATCCGGCGGGGACTTGACAAAACACCACTGAGCCACAACAAGATCCCGGATATCAACAAAGAGATATTTGAGTATCTTATCAAACGAATAGAGGTACTAGAGCACGCTCTCAAGTCTGGAGATTCTCAACTTATCGACAAAGAGGATCATGAGCTCGCAGAGATCTATGATGCCTTCATCAAGTCGATGGATTGATCGACTTGGCGTTCAAGCGATAGAATATGCTATAATCCTCACAAAAGCAAAAACATTAAGGAGTCAAATATGCAATTACCTGAAATAACGATACCAAAAGCTATCATCGAGAGCATCCCCATGGATCAGTTGCCGTCACTCATACATCCGCCGCTTGTGCATTTCGCGATTGTTCTGCCGGTGATGATCGTGATTTTGGAAATTGCCAATATACTTCTCAAGAGAAACGAAACTCCGGAAATACCCAAAGGAAAGGGGGTAAGTACGCTTTCAATGGTTTTGACTGTTTTGGCTGTATTCATCTTCTTTGGAGCGTATATCTCAGGCTCTGTTGATGGTAAAGCCACTTGGGATTTGTTGGGTGAAGCGGGACAAGAGGAGCTCAAAGGACACAAGATATTGGGAACATATCTTTTTTACGGTTCGCTATTTTTGTTCATTCTCAAACTCATTGCTCTTTTTACCGGAAAAAAGGGACGGGTTGTTTTCCTGGGATTTGCAACTCTCTTTGCCCTCTTGACGCTCATACAGGGCAAAGAGGGGGGAGAGCTTGTTTACAAACATGGCGCCAATGTTGCCAAAGTCAAAGAGCTTGATGATAAACTCTTTGACCTCCAAGATGAACTAGACACGCTCAAGAGCACCATCGCTCCAAAAGCAGCTGAACCTACTCAAGCAGTACAGCCTCAAGTCACTCCGACCACGCCGAATACTTTAGAAACAAACAATAACAATAGCGCACCGCAGGCGTCAGCGCCTGCCCCT
>DZAQ01000191.1 GCA_022729615.1 Sulfurovum sp. | reverse complement strand
GAGTAGATAATTTTACCATAAACAGAGCGCCCCTCTGTCGCATATCCATAGACACTCTCATACTCTTCATCAAAGATATTTTTGGCATTGATATAGAGTTTGAAATCTTTATTGATCTTGGCATCAAAGTTGAGGTGCCAGAGTGTATAGTTGCCTGTCTCTTCTGTGCTGACATCGACTCTATCGCCGATATATTGTCCGGTGATATTGAAGCGGAGGTTATTGGCAGTGAAATAATCGACTGAGAGATTGAGTATGTCTTCGGCACGATTGGAGAGTGCTGTGGTGTCATGTGATTCATAAGTGATGAGGTGGGTCCAGTTGGCTCCCAGCGCCACCCCAAGGCTTGCCAATCTATATCTGCTGCCGACTTCCACACCACTAAAGAGCTCTTCGCCGCCGACATTGTAGTAGCCAAAATTCCCCATATCGTATTCGATAGGATTCTCGACGGATGTATCGAAGTAGCTCACGCTCAAGAGATCCTCAAAAGCAAGCGCGATATCAAATCCTTTTGAGTAGCTTGGCCGAAGAAGTTCTCCCAATGCCGCATTGGCAAGCTGATAGGCGCTTGGCGCATCATAGGAGGTGTAGTAGTTGGCTCTGGCACTCAAGCCTTTGAACGCGTCAAAATCCTGCTTGAGACCGATTTTGTAGGTGGTCTCATTCTCGAATGCATCAAAATCATCATAACGAAGATTTGTCTCGATGAGTGTGTTGGCAGCAAAGCGGTAGTAGTTGGAGAGGAAAATCGCACGATTTTGATACGCCGATTGGGAGGGTTGTGACGGATAGGAGGAGAGATAGCTGTTCATCCCGTCGATATCTTTGGCTTCGACTCCTAGCGTAGCCTTGCCTTCATCATATTTGTAGGAGTTGACGGAGGCAAACTCTTGGATGGTTGAGCGGTATTGGTTTTCGGCCTCTCCGTAGCTGTTGGTGAAGTAGTCTCTTCGGAAATTTCCCTGATTTGCCTTGTTGATGCTCTCAAATTGATCCGAGTTGAAGCGGTATTGGAGCTGATAATTTTCTTGAAAAGAGGTGTAGCGTGTGTAGCCATCATCGGCAAGCAAGGCAGAATAGGCATCATCATACTCTCCAAGCGCATCCACAAGATAGTAGTTGAAGCTCAACGCATTGCGGGTATCGAGATCATATCCGAGTTTGAAGTTGAGTGTCGTGTTTTTGTAGGGGTCATTTTCTGCGTCTCGCGGCGCTAAAGCCGAAAAGCTGTCACTTTCGAGGAAAGAGCCGAAAAGATGCGCGCTGAGCTGCTCTCCGCCGTAAGAGAGTGTTGTGTTGGCTCCTTTGGTGTTATAGGAGCCGCCTTGAAGTTGCATATCTCCATGAAATCCTTTTTTTGCGGGCTTTTTGGAGATGATATTGATGACACCAGCGCTTGCGTCACTGCCCCAGATACTGCTGCTTCCGCCTTTGATGACTTCGATTTGAGCGATATTTTCGGTGAGCAGGTTTTCGATCATCGCCCGCCCGTCCGTAGTACTTGGATCGTTGAGTCTCATACCGTCGAGAAGCACGAGGATGGCTCCGGAGGATTGTCCGCGCATGAAGATCGTACTTGGCTGACCGTAGCCCCCATTGCCCGTGATCGAGATACCTGCAACACGGCTGAGCGCCTGAGCGGCTGTTTGATCGCCGTTCTCTGCAAAATCAGCCGATGAGAGCACTGTGATGTCCGCTGTAGTGTTGCGTATAGACTCTTGGCTTTGATTGGCGGTGGTGATAGTGAGATTTGTATCCCAAATATGGGAGGCAGTATCGAGAGCTGCTTCTGCTCCAAAGAGCGGCGAGAAAGATAGAAGCGGTAAGAGTGTAAGAGCTGTTTTGTTCATAATGATTCCTAAAATAGAGTGATGGGCATCTCAAAACCTATTGATAGACTG
>DZAQ01000190.1 GCA_022729615.1 Sulfurovum sp. | reverse complement strand
TTTGATTTCTTCCATTCTCTTTTGCTTTATACAAAGCATCATCCGCATTTCTTAGCAATTCTTCTTTCGAAATATTTTCATGGGTGTTTTTTAAAGCTACTCCGATACTGATAGTAACATGATCGGCTACATCGGAATATTCATGTGTCATATGCAAATTCGCAACAGCATCAATAAGCGATTGAGCCACTTTTAGAACCCCGTTTTGATCGATATTATCAAGGAGAACGACAAACTCTTCTCCGCCATAACGGGCTACCATATCTGTAGGTCTTTTGAGTGCATTTTTGAGTGATGAAGCGATTTTGATGAGGCATTCATCCCCTTGCAAATGTCCGTAATGGTCATTATAGAGTTTAAAGCAATCCACATCGATCATCAGTACGGATAGGGATCTTTCCTCTCGGATGACCTCTTTGTATTTTTTCTCAAACATTTCATCGAAAAAGCGGCGATTGGGAATATGGGTCAATCCGTCATATAGAGCAAGCTCTTTGAGCATCTCATTCTTATCTTTGAGGGCTATATTCAACTCTCTGAGTTCTGTTTGGAAAGAGTGAAGCTCTTGCTCTTTTTGCACCTGTTCCGTGATATCACGAAAAACGACGATGGCACCATGATGGTTATTGGGAGCTACGGTAAGGCTGACAGGGAAAAATGTTCCATCCCGTCGTATAAAATACTCATCCGCATACCGTGTTTCAAAATCTTGAAGGGTGAGATAGATAGGACATTCCGTTACATCGTAAAATTCGCTGGAGGGCTTGTGATGATGAAAGAGAAGATGCTGGTCCTTACCCAGTACCTCTTTTTGAGCATATCCGAGCATTGTGAGGGCTTTTTGGTTGATCCAAATACAGTTTCCCTTTTTATCGACCCCATAAACACCCTCTTCCATACTGGAGAGAAGCGATTCGAAAAGCTTTTTTCGAGACTGTTCTCTCATGTAATAAAGGAGAATTAAGGCAAATACGACCAATGCAATAATGATGTTGTTTTTGTGCTGATTCCAAATATCAGAGAGGGTAAATGCGGGTGCTTTATCAAAAGGGGGAAGTCTCAAATCACGGGAGAGCTGTTCGACTTCGAGATAATCTGCCGGAAGGGTGTAGCCATAAATTCCAGCTTTTTTAATCGCTTCATCGGTCGGCTCTAGTGCGAGTAAAGCAACTAAAAAATCTTTGACATCATTATGATCCGAATTCGGGAATGCCACAATAGGCCATTCCGGGTAGAGTTTTGTTGATACTTTATAGGGGTGTACCGTATCATGTTTTTCATTGATGATACGAAGTTCATCTGCATTGATCTCTCCGTGTTCTACCATCTCTTCCAAGATACCGTCACGGATAAATCCGACATCGGCTTTATGTGCCAGAATATCATGCACAACCTCTTGATGAGAACCGTTTGTTTCGATGATTTTGGTGTGTGTCTTTGAAAGATCAATTCCTGCACGGAACAGTTCATAGGCTTGAGCCCGAAACCCTCCCATGTTTTTAGTGCTTGGAGCGGCAATTGTTTTGTCTTCGATATCATACAGAGTTCGAATAGGGCTGTTTGGGGATACGATGATGACGCCTCCCAGACGGCTGGTCGGGATCCCTTTGGAGAAACCAATAAGTGTAGCGATGGCTCCACTAAGGGCATATTGTTGCCGAATCACCAAAAAATGGGTAGGGTTAGTGGTGATAATATCAAGTTCATTTTTGGCGATCTTGGCGTTCATCTCTTCTTGTGTCAGAACTTCCAAAATAACTTTTTGATAGAGGGTACGGTTGAGATAATCGACGAGAGGCTGATATTTTTCCCGCGTCTCATCATGCCCAAGATAAGAGAAAACACCAAAACGAATTTCATCTTTTGCATAGGCAGGGGTAGTAAAAATAATGGATAGAAGAAAAA
>DZAQ01000189.1 GCA_022729615.1 Sulfurovum sp. | reverse complement strand
ATGCAAGAATACAACTGCAAATCGATCGTTTTCAGCTCTTCGGCGACTGTGTATGGTGACCCGCACACCACGCCGATACGCGAAGATTTCCCGCTCTCGGCTACCAATCCTTATGGACGGAGCAAGCTCTTTATAGAGGAAATTTTAAGGGATCTGCATAAAGCCGACAACGAATGGAAAGTTGTGCTCTTGCGCTACTTCAACCCTGTGGGCGCGCACCCCTCAGGACTCATCGGCGAGGATCCGAACGGTATCCCGAACAATCTCATGCCATTTATCGCACAGACAGCAGTAGGCAAGAGGGAATTTTTGAGCATATTTGGAGACGACTATCCGACACTTGACGGTACCGGTGTGAGGGACTATATCCATGTACTCGATTTGGCGCAAGGACACCTGGATGCTCTTGCAAAAATAAAAGAGTTTGATCAAGTAATGGCGATCAATCTAGGTACCGGCAACGGCTACTCTGTCCTAGAGGTGGTAGCGGCATTTGAGAAGGCATCTGGACGAAAAGTTCCCTATCGTATAGCGCCAAGAAGAGGCGGGGATATAGCGGCCTGCTTTGCCGACCCCTCCTATGCCAAAGAGATCTTGGGGTGGGCAGCAAAGAGAGGGTTAGAAGAGATGTGCCGCGATAATTGGCATTGGCAATCTGGCAATCCAAACGGATATCAATCTTAATATTAACCTAAAGGAATCAAGGCATGCAGCAAATCAGCAAATCCATCTTCCGAGAATACGACATCCGCGGTATTTTTGGTAAAGAACTCCATGAGCAGAGCGTAAAACTGATAGGATACTATCTCGGGCTCCAAATAGGCGGGAAGAAGGTTGTCGCTATCGGCTATGACGCAAGGTCACACTCCCCACTTCTTCGAGATTATCTCACAAGCGGTCTGGGTGCCGCCGGCTGCCGTGTGCTTGATATGGGAATGGTGGCGACACCGGTCAACTACTTTGCCAACTATATCGATTTTGACGGCATAACCACGGATGCCTCCGTGATGATCACCGGATCGCACAATCCCAGCGAATATAATGGATTTAAAATCACCGTTGACAAATCTCCATTCTTTGGTGATGCCATCTATGCACTCGGTGATGAGATCATACACAACAACGGGAAAATCATTGAGGATAACACCCAAAGAGAGGAGATCGATGTCAAGACTCCCTATGTCAACTTTATGGTCAAAGAGTTTGCCCATCTCAAAAATATGCCAACCAAAATCGTCATCGACTGCGGTAACGGTGTTGCGGATACGGTGATCACCGATATTTTTGATGCATTAAACCTCAACTACAGGGGTCTCTACCTCGAGCCGGACGGCACATTCCCCAACCACCATCCCGATCCTTCCGTCGAAAAAAATCTGGGCGATGTCAAAAAGGCACTAGGAGAAGGCGGTGATATCGCTTTTGCCTATGACGGAGACGCTGATCGTATCGCCGTATTGACCCATAAGTACAATATCAAGGGGGATCAAATGGCGCTGCTTTACGCCATGAAGATGGATCACCCAACCATCATCGGCGAAGTCAAATGCTCGCAAGTGATGTATGATGAGCTTGAACGGCGCGGCGCCAAGACTATCATGTACAAAACCGGACACTCCAATCTCAAGGTCAAAATGAAAGAGACTGGAGCTGATCTCGCCTGTGAAGTGAGCGGCCATATCTTTTTCAAAAATCGCTATTTTGGCTTCGATGATGCCATCTACGCTACTCTTCGGATGCTTGAGCTGATCCATGACGGTATCGATCTAGACCGCGAAATAGATGCACTTCCATTGGTCTTTTCTACCGAAGAGATCAAAGTCAAGACAACTGAGAGTGAAAAATTTGCCATCATCGACAAGATCAAAGAGCTGCTCAAAAATCCGCCGAGCGATTTCCCAAAAATTC
>DZAQ01000188.1 GCA_022729615.1 Sulfurovum sp. | reverse complement strand
ACAAAAAAGGAGGAGAGATGCAAGAGGCGAAAGAGCTTTTCAAAAAACTCAAGATCACTACGCTCCTTGACCTAGCGCTCCTCTTGCCCCACTCTTATCACGATACGACACTCAGTGCGACGATCGATCCGGGCAGAGTCCACACCCTCCAAGCCAAAGTGACAAAGAGCCTCAAGCAAAACGGCAGACTCACGGTGCAATTTTGGCTGACGGATTTCAATAGGACTTTAAATGCTGTTTTTTTCCGCGCGACCCCCTATCACTACAAACTCTTTAGTGAGGGGAGCGAGGTTGTGATCCAAGGCAAGATCGAGACTTTTCAAGGGCAATTGCAGATGGGTCAGCCCAAGGCTATCTCTCAAGCAGGCAGGATCATCCCCAAGTACAAAACCATTCTCAAACAAAGCGAGATGCGTGCACTACTAGAGGCTTTTCTTTCCCAAGAAGCGCTTATGAAAGCCGGTTTGAGAGCGAATGAGGCAGAGATGGTGATGCGTTTGCACTTCCCGGGTTCTCTGGAGGGAATACTGCAAGATGGTCTCTTTCATCCCCGGATCCAAAGAGTTCTGGGGCTCATTGAGGCGATCAACCACCTCCAAAAATTATCCGCCAAAAAGTCTCTGCACCCGCCGCTTTTGGCGCTCAAAGGGGAAATTGCCCCCTTTGTGGAGGGATTGCCCTTCTGCCTGACCGCTCAACAGCATGAGGTGATAGACTCTATCCGCACGGATCTCGCCAGAAGCGACAAGGCTGCCAAGCGCATGATCGTCGGCGATGTAGGTTCGGGCAAAACGATGGTGATCCTCGCTTCGGTGATGATGGCGCTCCCGCACAAATCCATCCTCATGGCGCCTACTTCACTGCTCGCGCTTCAGCTCTATGAGGAGGCGATCAAGCATCTGCCGTCACAGATCAAAGTAGCGCTTGTGATGCAGGGAGGCGAGCAGGGGTGTTACAAGGAGGCAGACTGCATCATCGGGACGCACGCGCTGCTTTACAGAGAGGATCTGCCCCAAGCGCCTCTGGTTATGGTCGATGAGCAGCACCGTTTTGGTACCAAACAGCGCCATCAGCTCGAACTTTTGGCGAGCGGCAGAGGCGACCAGAGCGCCAAAAGAGCTCACTTTCTCCAGTTTTCCGCCACGCCGATCCCCCGTACGCAGGCGATGATGCAAAGCGCTCTTATCGATGTAAGTCTCATTACACAGCGGCCGTTTGAGCTCAAAGTGGCTACGAAGATCATCATCAAAAGTGATTTTACACGCTTGCTCGCCCACATGAGAGAAGAGATCGCCGCAGGGCATCAAGTGCTCATCATCTATCCGCTGGTTGAGGAGAGCGAAACAAACCCGTATCAATCCCTCATGCAAGGCAGAGAGTATTGGGAGAGCCGTTTCGAGCGAGTTTTCGTGACGCACGGCAAGGACAAAAACAAAGAGGAGGTGCTGCTGGCATTTAGAGAGCAGGGAGATATTCTGCTGGCGACCACCGTTGTCGAGGTAGGCATCTCTCTGCCCAGACTCACACTCATCGTGATAGTCGGTGCGGAGCGGCTGGGGCTCGCGACACTCCATCAGCTCAGAGGGCGGGTCGGGCGGCTTGGTCTGGAGAGCTGGTGCTATCTCTTCACCCGCAATGCCAAAAACGAACGGCTCCAAGCCTTCACGCAGACGACCAACGGCTTTGATATCGCCAAACTTGATCTGGAGTTTCGGGAGGGCGGCGATATCCTTGAGGGGACGATCCAAAGCGGTCAAAAGTTCCGATGGCTCGACATGGCAAAGGATGAAGAGGTGATCGCCGAAGCACAAAAGAGAGTTTGAGACTCTGTCGCCAGCCTCTTTGGGCGCTCCCATTTTGTCCTGTTTTGTAGTATAATGATCGGAGTTCTATCCCAAAGGAGGATGAGATGAAAA
>DZAQ01000187.1 GCA_022729615.1 Sulfurovum sp. | reverse complement strand
CCTCCTCAAATCCGCGTTGCGATCGTCTCGCCAAAATCGTCTCTTTGAGTTTTTGGGGTTGATAGGTAAAATGCGGCGCTCTTCCTTCTTTTTTGCAATTTCTCAAAAGAGCGCTCTCTTTATATGCCTGCTCCACAAGTGGGTTAGGCTCAAAAGTTCGAGTCGCATCAACATACTCAAGCGCAAACTCCAAGGGTTCGATATGGCTCTCCCCTATCGGGATCGCCATAGATGCGCCACAAAGAAACCACTCTCTCTCTCCAAAACCAAAGAGTGTGTTGAGTTTTTCTCTATCTATACCATAGAGCGTCTGCACTGCGTGAAATTGAAGTAGAGCGCTTGCCTCAATACTGCCGAGCAGATGACCCGCATCAAGGAGACAATATCGAAAGGCTCGATTTTTGTACTTCCAGCTCGATCGAAAAGAGAGTGCGGAGATCAAGAATAGATACCCCTTCATCGCCCTTTGAAAACCAAAATAGGGCTCTAGTCCGCTCTCGTCTGTGATACTTTGCAAGAGCACGATGGAATTTGAGGAGACTTCATAGTGATAAATACCATCCTCTGCCCCCTCTGCCCCCCTCGCCTGAAAATAAAGCTCATTGGGATAGAGTGCTCCGGCAGAGGGATTGATACGCAAAAAATATTCAACACCCGGATAGCTTTTTTTGGCTGTCAGACCGGCACAATAATAGAGAAAGCTATCCTCTTCTTTGGTCAGGTCTAATGCTCTTTTGAGGTAGTGCGTGGGATATGTCTTGTAGGTACTTGGTTGATTTTCCCACGAGAGTCGATTTGGATTGCTGCGCACCGATTCATAAGAGTGCTTGGTTTGCTCATGGTACCAAAAGCTCAAAAGTGTACTCCTTTTTCATTCATAAGCTCAAAAACTCTCTCATAAGCCTTTTGGAAATATTCAGCCTCTTTGGAAGTTTGCTCTTGCAACAAAATCATACCTCTACGAAACGAACCCATCACTCTTTGTGCTCGATCCTCGGCTCCCGGCTTGCCTCGTTTGATATGTTCCAAAGCCACAGCTCCATTGATAAGACCTTTGAGGAGTAAATTTGAAGCGCTCTGCTCTTTTCGCAGAGGATACCAAGCTGCCTCAAGCACTTCATGCGCTTCGAAATATTCGGCTCTATCCATCAAATCAATATAAAGACGCAAAGCCTCTTGCTGTGATCTTTCTATTTGTCTCTGCACCCTTAAATTCCTCTATTTTGCTAGAGCATACCCTTGTGATAATTTTTCAAATCTAAAGACTCTCAATGGTACCCACTACTTTTCCGACTATCCTTACCTCCTCAGCGCTCATCACTTCGGGAGAGTAGTTTTTGTTATCCGAAATCAGCTCGATCATACCATCGGCTCTTTTGCGAATGCGCTTGATAAAGAGTCCTGCGTTGGTGGAAGCAATGAATATACCGTCTTTATTGATATTTTTCTCTTCGAGATCGACAAAAACTATCGCTCCATCCTGAAGTGTCGGCTCCATCGACTCTCCATCGACATGGATCGCTTCGAGTTTGCGATCGCTTGAGCCTGTCATATTGCGTACGATGCGCTGATCGATGGTGATCATCTCATAATTTTCATCAAAAACCTCTGCGCCCCCGCCTGCACTCGCGCGCAAATCGGTAAAATAGCGAATTTGAAAGAATTTATTGGTCTCTTCTATGAGCATTTCGGCAGATTGATCGAAAAAAAGCCAGTTGATGCTCAACTTTTTGGCGGCGCAAAACTGCATCAGCTCCTCATAAGGGATAGAGTTTCTTTTTTTCATAGTAGCGAATGTAGTTTGCGAGATTCCAAGCTCCCTCGCTACATCCTTGTCAAACACTTTGCTTTGTATCTTACTAGAAGAGATAACATCTTTGAGCTTTTCGATAATATCACCAAAATCAACCATAGCCCTCC
>DZAQ01000186.1 GCA_022729615.1 Sulfurovum sp. | reverse complement strand
TTCCAATCTTGCCCGTCAAGCTCCCTAAAGCTGTCCCACTCCGCCAAAGGAGGATAAAAAGAGAGTGTTTTGGGTGTCGGGGTAAAACTGCTCTCCTGCGCTGTCGCCGGAGTGTCGATGATAGTCTCGAAGACCCCTTTTGCCAAACTAGCACCTGCAACCGTGTAAGCCGTGCCCTTGAGGAAAGTTCTTCTGCTTTCAATAAAAGTAGGTTTTTTATCATTCATAGATTTTGTCATCATTACTCCTTAACTCAATGGTAAGACTTGTGGGATTTTGAGCCACACATCTTTGATAAAATAGAGTCCAATTAGCGCCAAAATAGCCGCAAATTTCAACAGTGTCTTATTGTCGCTCTTCATCGCCGAAATAGCCAAGAAGAAAGGTATTATGAGTCCTGCTACTTGACCGAGCCAAAACTCCGCATTGTACTCTCCGCCTGAATGGATATATTCAAGCGTTACCTCTGCCTCTTCGGATTTGAAGGAGAAGAAATACTCACCCATATACATCATGAAGCTAAAAAATGTTGCGAGCATGAGCACAAACGCCAAATCACCCCTTGCGCCTTGGCTCCACCTCTCAGAGATCAATATGAGCGCAGCCGAACCGGCGATAAAGGCGGCTAGAAGCATCTGCATCAATTCCGTCGGTGTCTGCCATAAGCCTCTGGCACTTGACTCTGCCATAATCACTGCCGTATAGAGCGTCACCGGTATCGCCAAAAAGACTGTAAAAGGAAATATCTTCTCATAAAAAGGGCTTTTTTCTCGTACAGTTTTTGTCAATCCATTGTGTCGCAACAGATCAGGAAAAGCATCCAAAATACCTATTGCCATCAAAACAGTGATCAAAAGCGTAAAGAGTGATGCCATCCAAGCACCGACAGTGATTGCCGAAGTCCAGTGCGGATGGAAGAAAATATTTACCATTCTCAGCGGCTGGTGGAGATCCAAAAGCGTAAAGAGAAGAAAAATATTCAAAAAGACAAATGATACAAGAGGCATCATCCACCTAAAATTCGGCATCTCTTCTTTACCGCGGCGAAATAGCAGATATGCCCCTACCAGAACCACTCCAGTTCCTATACTCTTTGCCCACATATTAAGCGTAATCATCCATCCCCACACAATGCCGGGAAGCGCCGCGTCCATTGTAACAATTGCGTGTGTCGCATCAATACCATGCTCTACCATTAATGACCTCCCTCATTGTGTGAATCTTTTTGTGTTGCAAAATCCATAAAACTGCTATTATCTGTCGTGCCATGCCCCACAAATGGAGTGATAAATCTATCTAGGATACTGTGATGCGGATCACCTACATGTTTGAGATGCGTAACATTTGTAAAGAGGCTATACCCCTCAAGGCGCTCATGTGCCAAAGGATTGAGCGTTTGATTGCCGCCACCGACATAGTAGTGTCTGGGCTTTGTGAACTTTTCAGGTTTTCGAACTTGAACATTCCCTTGGTGCTCCATGATATAGCGTGAAATATGACTTGTATCATCCTCTACATCCCCAAAAATATTTGCCTCAACCGGACAGGCTACGACACAAGCAGGCATCATGCCGCTCTCGATACGGTGTGCGCAGTAGGTACATTTATCTGCCGTATTGCTCTCAGGATCCATGTAAATAGCGCCATATGGGCATGCCATGATACAGCCTGCACATCCGATACAGCGAGCGCTGTCGATATTGACGATGCCATTATCAAGATAATGCAGCGCAGAAACAGGGCAGATACGCTCACAGGGTGCATTTTCGCAGTGATTGCAGCGAAGCGGCGTAAAGCTTCTTGCAGTATCAGGAAAAACCCCGATATCAATATACTTGACCCGTAGACGCCAAGAGCTCAGCGGAACTTCATTTTCCACTTTACACGCGATCTCGCAACCTTTGCACCCCATACAGAGATTTAGGTC
>DZAQ01000058.1 GCA_022729615.1 Sulfurovum sp. | reverse complement strand
TTTAATGACTAATTCACTATAATTTCATGTAATAAGCGATATTAGGGCTTATCTAAAAATATTGTAATACTCTAAAGAATTCTATACCATATAGAACAGTATGAAGGAATCTAATCAATGAATCAATTTGACAGAAATGTAACCGATAAGCATAGATACAAATTCGATGCCATGCCGGCAAAGCTTGATTTTATACAGAGTGCAACGGGACTTTTTCTGGCTCTCTTTATGTGGGGGCATATGCTTTTTGTCTCTTCGATCTTGCTTGGCAAAGATGCGATGTACAGTGTCACGAAGTTTTTTGAGGGGGAGTATTTTTTCGGCAAATCCTACCCTATCATCGTATCCATCACTGTAGCAATCGTTTTTATCATCTTTATTGTGCATGCGCTTGTGGCTCTACGAAAATTCCCAAACAGCTACAGACAGTACCGCATCTATAGAGCGCATATGAAGCAGATGCGGCACTCAGATACAACGCTTTGGTTTTATCAGGTTTTTACCGGCTTTGTAATGTTTTTCTTGGGATCTGTGCATCTCTATATCATGATGACCAATCCAGGCAATATCGGTCCATACGAATCCGCCGACAGAGTAGTAAGCCAATGGATGGCGCCACTGTATCTTCTCCTCCTTCTGGCAGTCGAATTTCACGGCTCGATCGGACTCTATCGGCTGGTACTCAAGTGGGGATGGTTTGAAGGCAGCAACCCGAAAGAGAGCCGGAAACGATACAAAAAAGTCAAATATATTATCACACTATTTTTTCTCACATTGGGTCTTTTATCGCTTGCAGCCTATATCAAAATTGGCTTAGAACACAAAGAGAGAGTCGGCGAACGCTACACTCCGACATCTCTCATGCCATCTCAAAAATAGGACTACACCATGAAAATAATCTATACCGATGTACTCATCATTGGCGGGGGATTGGCTGGTCTGCGGGTAGCAACCGGCGTCAAAGACCGAGGGCATGATACTATTGTTTTGACACTCATTCCACCCAAGAGATCACACTCGTCTGCTGCGCAAGGCGGAATGCAAGCCAGCCTCGCCAACTGCGCTATGGGCGAAGGCGACAATGAGGATGTGCACTTTTTGGATACCATCAAAGGGAGCGACTGGGGAGCTGATCAAGAGGTGGCTCGGATGTTCACCCACTGTGCTCCCAAGGCGATCCGTGAACTAGCGGCATGGGGAGTGCCTTGGAGCAGAGTCGCTCGCGGCGACCATACGGTGATCATCAATGCCAAAAAAGAGACGATCACTGAAAAAGATGAGGCGCATGGGCTTATCACTGCGAGAGATTTCGGCGGAACGAAAAAATGGCGTACCTGCTACACTTCAGATGGTACCGGACACAGTATGCTTTATGCTATGGACAACAAGGCGCACGAGAAAAATATCGAGATCCACGAAAGGCTCGAGGCGATCGCCCTCATCCATGAGAATGGACGCTGTTATGGTGCAATCGCTAGAAATCTTATGAATGGAGAGCTTGTCGCCTATGTAGCCAAAGCAACCACCATAGCTACCGGAGGATATGGAAGGATCTACTCCGTCTCCACCAATGCGATCATTTGTCAGGGGATAGGTCAAGCCATCGCGCTAGAGACAGGTGTCGCGACACTTGGAAATATGGAAGCGATACAGTTTCACCCCACTGCGATCGTGCCTGTCGGGATATTGACGACGGAAGGGTGCCGGGGAGATGGCGGTCTGCTTTTGGACAAAGATGGATATAGATTTATGCCCGATTATGAGCCGGACAAAAAAGAGTTAGCTTCCAGAGATGTTGTCAGTCGCAGGATGACCGAGCATATGCGCAAAGGCAAAGGGGTCTCCTCTCGCTATGGCGATCATCTGTGGCTCGATATCACCATCTTGGGACGCAAGCATATAGAAAAAAATCTCCGAGAGGTCAAAGAGATTTGCGAAAACTTCTTGGGGATCGATCCTGCGGAGGAGTGGATCCCTGTCCGTCCGACACAGCACTACTCTATGGGAGGCATCCGTACTACCTATCAAGGCGAGTCACAGACGCTCAAAGGACTCTACTCCTGTGGTGAGGCTGCCTGCTGGGATATGCATGGATTCAATAGACTCGGCGGCAACTCAGTGAGCGAAACAGTGGTCGCGGGTATGCTTGTGGCGGAATATATCTCTGATTTTTGCGACAAAGCCGAGAGCTCGGTCAATGTGCAGAGCGCTACTATAGAGAAATTTCTCAAGAGAGAAAAAGAGAAAATTGAAGCGCTTCTGACCAAGAAAAACGGAGAAGACGCCTATGTGCTTCGCCGCGCAATGGAAAAAATAATGATGGAGAAAGTAGGTATTTTCAGAAACGGCGATGACCTGCAAGAGGCTGTTACCGAACTTGAAGAGCTCTACATACGCTCAAAAAATATTGAGGTTTTCAGGTCCAAAAGCCGTGCAGCCAACCCTGCTCTCGTGAACGCATACAGAACACAGAAGATGCTGAAAGTTGCCCTCACTGTAGCCTATGGCGCACTTCTCAGAACCGAGAGCCGAGGAGCGCACTCAAGAGAGGATTATCCCGAGAGAGATGATGCCAACTGGCTCAAAAGGACGATCACCGCTTGGCCGGACGAGAATCAGACGCTGCCGACTGTCAGCTACGAAGATATCCCCATCTCAAATATGGAACTGCCGCCGGGATTTCGCGGCTATGGCAAGGATTTGACCATCCATCATCCGGAGACAAAAGTACGCCAGCAGATGGTCGATCTCATCAAAGAGAAACTTGAAAAAGAGGGGGCTTCTCGCCATGAGGTACAAAATGCCTTGATGCCCTTTCTCAAAAAACTGCCTAAAAAATATCAAAAATTCAATGAACGGCTAGGAGATATTCATGAGTGAACTAGAAAAACCAAGAATCCTCAAGATACATGTGCTTCGCTTTGACCCGCACAATCCAAACGATTTTCCACACATGGAGACCTTTGAGGTAGAAGAGGCGGACGGTATGACACTCTACATCGTATTGGGTGAGATTCGGGAGCATCTTGACAATTCACTCAAGTTTGACTTTGTTTGCCGTGCCGGTATCTGCGGAAGCTGCGCCATGCTAGTCAACGGCAGACCGACACTCGCGTGCAGAACACTCACCAAAAAATTGGATGAAGATATCACGCTCGCCCCCCTTCCTCTCTTTGAGCTCATCGGTGACCTCTCCATCAATAGCGGCGCTTGGATGCAAGGACTCAACAAACGGCTGGAGACTTGGATACACGATAAAGAGCAAGAGCTCAACATCAACAAACTCGAAGAGCGGATGGAGCCTGAACTTGCCGATGAGATATATGAGCTTGATCGCTGTATCGAGTGCGGATGCTGTGTCGCCGGATGCGGGACTATCCAGATGAAACCCGATTTTGTCGGAGCAGTCGGACTCAACAAAATAGCTCGCTACCATCTGGACCCAAGAGACAAACGAACCGATGAGGAGTATTATGAGCTTATCGGAGACGAGAATGGCGTTTTTGGATGCATGACACTCCTTGGATGTGAAGATGTCTGCCCCAAAAGCCTCCCGCTGCAAAGCAAAATAGCCTATCTGCGCCGTATGATGCTCAGAACAGGACTCAAAGGCTAAGAGAAGCGTCAAAAGGGATTTAATAAGTCTCTTTTGGATATAATCATTCTCAATCTACATAACTCCTACAAAGGTATTTTTTACTGATGAAAAAAGCAATAGTTACCGGTATTAGCGGACAAGATGCAGCCTATTTGGCTGAGCTTCTTCTTGAAAAAGGGTATGAAGTGTATGGTACCTATCGCCGTACCGCGTCTGTCAATTTTTGGCGTATCGAAGAGCTTGGTATCGAAAAACACCCCCATCTTCATCTCGTCGAGTATGACTTGACCGACCAATCAAATACAATCCGAATGGTGATGCAAATTCAGCCCGATGAGATATACAATCTAGCAGCGCAGAGCTTTGTAGGAGTCTCCTTCGAGCAGCCGCTCGCTACGGCGCATATCACAGGACTTGGCGCTGTGCATCTGCTTGAAGCTATCCGTATCGTCAATCCAAAAATTCGATTCTACCAAGCAAGCACCTCAGAGATGTTCGGCGAGGTGCAGCAGATACCCCAAACAGAAAAGACACCCTTCTATCCAAGAAGCCCATATGGTGTCGCCAAGCTCTATGCGCACTGGATGGTGATCAACTATCGTGAATCCTATGATATTTTCGGGTGTAGCGGTATCCTCTTCAACCACGAATCGCCTCTCAGGGGTCAAGAGTTTGTCACACGCAAAATCACCGATAGCGTGGCCAAGATCAAGCTTGGTAAACTGGATCTTCTTGAGCTGGGTAACCTCGATGCAAAACGCGACTGGGGTTATGCCAAAGATTATATCGAAGGGATGTATCTCATGCTTCAAGCAGAGAAGCCTGATACCTATGTTTTGGCGACCAATCGCACAGAGACTGTCCGAGATTTTGTCGCGATGGCATTCAAAGCTGCCGGTATTGAGATAGAATTTGAGGGCGAAAAAGAGAATGAGATTGCCAAAGAGAGAGCTACCGGCAAAGTTGTTCTTAGAATAAATCCGAAATTCTACAGACCTGCCGAGGTCGATCTGCTCATCGGCGATCCCCAAAAAGCCAAAGACGAACTTGGCTGGGAAGCGAAAACAACCCTTGAAGAGCTTTGCAAAATGATGGTTGAGGCTGACTTGAGACGCAATCGAAACGGATTCTCGTTTTAGAGAGTTAGAGTTGCTGCACCTCGCGCTCCGGAAACTCAAAGAGGCGCTTCGGTTTCTTGATGCTATTTTTGCCAAAATAGGAAGCGCTGCGGTTCTCGCTCTTAGAGACCAAACCAAAAATCCCCGACCGACCGCCATGCCGCAAAAACTACTTGTTGACTGCACCTACATCTATAGCACCAATATCAATACCGGTATCCAAAGAGTTGTGCGCAATATCGTTGAAAATCTCGAGAAGCATACGCAGCAAAACGCGATCGAGCTTGTGCCCGTCGCGCTTGTCAATGGCTCACTCATTCGGTTGAGCAAGGATGAAATTACCTCTTTTCGTCAACACTCAAAATGGATCAATCTCCTCCAAAGAGTTGAGCGCAAAATCCGCCTCTATCTCTCCTCATTTTTTGTCAATGAAACTCTTTACGAAGAGGATATTTTGCTTATGCTTGACTCAAGCTGGCATCTGCATGTTTGGTCGAGTATCGCCTATGCGAAGAAAAAGGGAGTCACGATCGTCGGCATCGTCTATGACCTTATCCCGCTGACACATCCACAGTTTTGTGATGATACGATGGAGCGCTACTTTAGAGCATGGCATCTCAGGTCACTTGATTTTTTCGATGGGTATATCGCGATTTCACAAACAGTCAAAAATGGTCTTATCGATTTTTTTGAAATGAGCGGCGCAGACAGTTCGAAATATGTCTTTGACTCTTTTTCGCTTGGAGCCGATTTTGGGAAGGATAAAAATGTCAAAGAGGATATTCGACCCTCTTTGGTCACTCTCTTCAAAGAACATCCTTCGATCTATCTCACGGTTTCTACGATCGAACCTAGAAAAAATCACCGATATATCTTTGAAACATTTAAGAAATTGTGGGGTGCAAATATCGATGCCGGTTGGCTTATCATCGGTCGAGTCGGATGGAAAACCGAAGAACTTTTGGAAGAGATATGTCAAAATGAAGCCTATGGAGAGCGGTTGTGGGCATGGAGCGACTTGAGCGATGCAGAGTTGCGCTACTGCTACAACCACTCCAAAGCGCTTCTTTTTGCATCCTATGTCGAAGGGTATGGATTGCCCATCATTGAAGCGCTCCACAATGGATTGCCGGTTCTAGCAAGTGATATCCCTATCCACAAAGAGGTAGGAAAGAGTATGGTTGAGTATTTTGATATCACTGAGAGTGACGCTCTTGTAGAGTTGATATCTGAAATAGAAAATCACAAAAGAGCGCTGAAATCTGTCGATACAAACCAAGTCTCACTTGCTACTTGGGATAAAAGCGCTCAAGAGCTTTTAGGAAAATTAGTGATACTATCTCAAGAAAAAAGAGTAAAAAATGTCTAATAATGCCGATCGTATCCTCATAACAGGAATTAACGGATTTACGGGTGTTCATCTGGAAGAGTATTTCCGTCAGCGGGGTTTTGATGTCTATGGCACCGTCATCGATACCCCAAAAAATCAAAACCATTTTCAGTGCGATATCACCAAAAATGAACAAATAGATACCGTTATAGCTCAAGTGCAGCCGGACTATCTCATCCATATAGCCGCTATCTCCTTTCCTGGCGAAAGCAATGCGTCACTCATCTATGATGTCAATGTCATCGGCACGGAAAATATCCTCAAAGCATTGGTTGCGCACAACATCTTCCCCAAAAAGATACTTCTTGCCAGCAGCGCGACTGTCTATGGCAACCAAGGCAAAGCAGTACTTGACGAAGAGATGTGTCCCCATCCTGTCAATCACTACGGATGCAGCAAACTTGCGATGGAGTGCATGGCTTCAAACTACTTCAATATGCTCAAAATCATCATAGTGCGTCCTTTCAACTATACAGGAGTCGGTCAAGAAAAGCACTTTTTGATCCCAAAAATTGTTTCGCATTTCAAAGAGCGCAAAGAGGAGATCGAGCTTGGCAATCTCAATGTGGCGCGGGAGTTCAATGATGTCAACTATATCGTTGAGTGCTATCACAAACTCCTCCTAAGCAATACAGAATCAACCATCTTCAACCTCTCCTCAAACCATCCTGTTGCGCTTTTTGATGTGATTCGAGCCATGGAGGAGATTGCCGGATACAAGATCAAGGTCAAAGTCAACCCTCTTTTTGTCAGAGAAAATGAGATTCACTCGCTCTCCGGATCTACACAAAAACTCGAATCAGTCATTTCTCTCGACAATAGGGAATCGCTTCTTGCAATGCTTCAAGCCATGTATGATGCAGCTGAATGAAAATAGGTTTTGGTACAACTGTTCTAGAAAAGGGGCTCGATCAAGGGCATATGGATGGTATCGGCGTCTATGCGAACAATCTTTGGCATCAATGGAGCCAAGAGCCGAAAAAAGCTATCTCCTTCGGAAACCCAAAAGGGACCGAAAACAGAAGTGATCTGCTCGGGGATATAATCCGCCTTCCGCTTCCTTACGCTCTTCAATCCGCGCTCTGCATCTTTACACATCGTCCATTTGAGGGTTCGGCTCTACTCGAAAAGGAGATTGATCTCTTTTTTGCCCCCGATCACCATATTCCTAAACTCAAAAATATCCCCGTAGTGGCAACTATCATGGATGCTTATCCCCTCATCCATCCCGAACTCGTAAGTCAAAGATTGCGACGGTTCAAAAATAGCGCATTCAAAAAGGCATCTCAATGGGCTGACCATATCATCACTATCTCCGAGCATAGCAAAAAAGATATTGGGTACTATTTTGATATTCCCGATGACAAAATCAGTGTCGTACCGCTGGGGGTCAACCGTGCATATATGGAGCAGATATCCCAGAGTGAAAAAGAGCGGATACTTGAAAAATTTGGACTCAAAAAAGATTTTTTCATTTTTGTAGGTACCATCCAGCCCAGAAAAAATCTAGCCAGACTTGTCGAGGCACACGAATCTCTTCCGATGCAAATACGCCAAAAACATCCGCTTCTTATCATCGGTCAACAGGGCTGGGGAGAGGAGAGATTGAGAGAAAAGCTGCAAAGAACCGGAGAAGGCGATACTCTGCGCTATCTAGCGCGCGTCACCGATAGAGAACTCTACGCACTGCTCCAGTCAGCTCTTGCCATGGTCTATCCATCCCTGTATGAAGGGTTTGGTTTGCCGATCCTTGAAGGATTTGCCTCTCAAATTCCCGTGATCGCCTCCAATACAACTTCGATACCCGAAGTAGCAGGAGAGGCGGCATACTATATCGATCCGCTTGATACGGCAGATATTGCCGCCAAGATGTTAGATATCGCATCCGACAGCAGACTGCGCAGTGAAATAGTCCAAAAAGGATGGCAAAGAGTGCAGGAGTTTGGCTGGGAAAATAGCGCCAAAAAGCATCTTGAAATATTCAGTAAAATTATTTAA
>DZAQ01000185.1 GCA_022729615.1 Sulfurovum sp. | reverse complement strand
CCTGTCGCCGAGAAATTGAGTATCAAACGCCAGCGTTTTACCCCAGAGTCAGGTGCAACGGCAAAGCGCATCTCTATTGTCAGCGGTATTCACGGTGATGAGATAGAGGGGCAGTATGTTTGCTTTCTTCTGGGTCAATGGCTCAGAGATCATACCGATGTCATATTGGCTACTATCGATATCTATCCTGCGCTCAACTCTCTTGGGATCGACAGTATCACCCGTTCTATCCCATTTTATGAGGTCGATCTCAACCGCATCTTTCCGGGTGACAAAAATGACTATCTGCCCGCGCAGATCGCCGATGGCGTCGTCGAGGCGATCCAAGGGAGCGAGATCGCCATAGACATCCACTCCAGCAACATATTTTTGCGTGAGATCCCGCAGGTGCGTATCAGCAAAGCGCTTGCCGGCAAACTGGTACCGTTGGCACACAAACTCAATATCGATTTTGTCTGGATACACGACGCTGTGACGGTACTCGAATCGACATTTGCGCATGCGCTCAATACGCTTGGAACCAAAACGCTGGTAGTCGAGATGGGTGTGGGGATGCGCATCACCCAAGAGTATGGCAAGCAGCTGCTCGAAGGGTTGCTGCATCTGCTCGCAAGCGAAGGATTTATCGATTTTGATCCCCCTCCGGTTCGCACGCCTATCGATAGCGAAGGCGGAGAGGTCGCCTATCTCAACGCTGAATCTTGCGGTATCTTCGTGCCGGAGTTTGAGCATTGCCAGATGATCCGCAAAGGAGATCTGCTCGGCCGCATCCTCGATCCGCTGACCGGCACTATCAAACAAGAGGTATTGGCGCCCATTGGCGGACTCCTTTTCACGCTTCGAGATTATCCGGTCGTCTATGAAGGCTCCTTGCTTGCTCGCATATTTGGAGAAAACAGATGAAACGAGAGAGACTCTTTACGATAGATTCACCCAGCCGTGCCCCTCTGCAAGTCGATGGGTTTCGTTTCACCCCCAAATCAAACAAAAAAAACACCCCTTCCCTCGCCATCATCGGCTCACTGGGCGGCAATGCGATCGATCAGCTCTTTGTCGCTTCACAGATAGTCGAGTATCTGCGTACCAAAGAGGAGGCTGATCCCAAATTTATCACCGGTGAGATACTGGTCATTCCCAGTATCAACCATTTTGCGCTCAACATGGGCGAGACCTACTGGCCGCTTGACAAAACAGATATCAATATGATGTTTCCGGGTTATGCCCAAGGTGAAACAACCCAAAGAATCGCACACAAACTTTTTGAAGTCATCAAAGATTTTGATTATGGTATCATCCTCGAAAACCGCCGCGACAAAGCGAACTGTATCCCCTATATCAAAATGATCCAGAGCGGTTACGAAGACCTCAAAACGGCGAAACTCTTTGGTATGCAATTTATTCACCACCGTCAGATGGAGCCGACTGAAACTGTCTCTTTGCAGTACAATTGGCAGCTATGGGGCACAAAAGCCTATTCGCTCATCTTTGGTCATCAGGGCAATGTCAAGCACCCGCTCAATAGTTTGGTCATCGATGCCATCATCCGCTTCATGGGCAAAACAGGTTTCATTCGAGGCAAAGTATTTGACGGATACCAGAGCAATATCGTTACCCGTGATGATATCGATGTGATCAAAGCCGCTCGTTCGGGAATCTTTGACTCCTATGTGGTTCCTGGTGAAAGTGTCAAAAAAGGTCAAATACTCGGTTACATCATCGACTCGCTCGAGGGGCGCACGCTCGCGACACTCCACTCTCCAAGCGACGGCATCATCAGCTGCAAATATAACTATTCGCTTATTTTTGAAAAATCTATCGCTTTTCGCTTGATCAGAATGTAAATATAAAAGGAATTTGATATGTCACTCAAGGTCGCTCTTTCCCACAAAACACACTACAAATATGAGAAGCTTATCTCCCTTTCACCTCATGTTATCAGACTCCGCCC
>DZAQ01000184.1 GCA_022729615.1 Sulfurovum sp. | reverse complement strand
GCAGCGATAAAACCCGATCCAAGAAAAATCGTGATAGTCTGCAGGCTCATTCCCCATTTGGCGCCATATCCGATGAAGAGGGCTACGAAGACATTTGAGAGCATAAAAAACATATCGTTATAGGAGATGATACGCCCCATCATTTTGGGCTCTATCTCTTCTTGGATAAGTAGGTAAGTATAGGACCAAAGTGTCGTTGTGAATAAACCCGCCGCAAAGAGCCCGATCAAGCCAAAATAGAAATCAAATTGCAGCCCAGACCAGAGAATAATCGCTACTCCTTCAAAAATGAAAAAATAGTGCAGACTCTTTTTGTGGATGAGCTTGCTTACAAAAAATGGTCCCACGCTCAGCGCTAGAGCCCTCATCGCGTTCATCCAGCCTATCGCTAGGGGTGCGGCGATCATCTCTTTGTAAGTATAGTCCGCCAAGAGGGTGACAAGCGCGTCAAAACTCGTCAGACCGAGTGTAGCATGCAGAAGTATGAGATGGAAAATTTTCGGTTTGGAGAGAAGGTACTCAAATCCCTCTTTGAGCATCATCCAATTGGAATCATGGTGTTGGCATGGTTCCAGAGAGATATGCAAACCCAAGAGCACCAAAACCGCGACACTATAGAGGAGCGCATCGATCAAAAATGCCGTATCAAAGCCAAAATAGTGGGTCGCAATACCTCCGGCTGCCATCCCGAATGCATAAGAGAGTGACCAGATGATGGAGTGGATTTCATTGGTATTTTTGAGTCTGCTGCCCTGCACGATCTTGGGAAAGAGAGACATTTCCGCAGAAAAGAGGATCGAAGCTGCTGCCGAACGGATAAAGATCAAGATCATAAGCAGCCATATATGCTCTAAAGAATCAATCCAAATAAAAGAAAGTGTCATGGTAATTTCGATGAGCAGCAGAGTCATCATCAGTTTTTTGAAATCAAACCGATCGATGACGATACCTATGAGCGGAGCCAATATCACAGCCGGAAGCATCGCCATGGCTGCTACCAGTGCGATGGTGACCGCATCGGCTTGGTAGGCTATGAGCATGGAGAAAATAGCCACTTGTGAAAACCAGGTTCCGAAATAGGAGATAAGCTGGATGAGTGAGAGCCTCGCGATGATCGGGTGTCTGAGTGTTTCGAGGTACTCTTTGGTCATCAGGGTTTTAATCGTTTATTTCATCGACGAGAGCATAAGGAATTGCTTTTGATCGGAGAAGGTCGATGAAGAGTCCAAAGGCATTTTTCGCCTCTTCGTCATCACGGGAAGCTACAGAGATCGTAACCCTCCAGCCGTCACTGTAGAGCTTTGGCAGTGAAGAGCACTCGACTGTGGGGGGCATCAGCTCCATCAGCTCGATAAAAACATTCTCTTTGCAAAGCGCAGTGAGTGAATAGCGATAAAAAGCCTCTTTCTTGGTAAAAAGCTTTTGAAGTATATCGCGTACCATAGGATGGCTCATTTGCGGAAAGCCGGGCATAAAAAAGAAGCGGTCATCCAGTGAGAAGGCAGGCATATTGTTGACCGGATTTTCGATGAGCTTCGCACCCTTGGGGAGCTCTGCCATCTTGATGGGGTGCGGATAGGCATCTTCGCCGAGTTTTGCTTCGATGATCTCTTTGGCCTCGGGATGAAGATAGAGTTCACCATCTCGAAGAGCGATAGCAGCGCATCTGCGAGTGTGGTCATCGGGAGTCGAGCCGATACCTCCGAAGCTAAATACGATACTGTGGGGTTGAGAGGAGAGGAATTTGAGTGTATCGACTAGGAGTACGGGATCATCTTCTACGATAATAGATGCGGAGAGCTTGTAGCCGTAACTCGCTACGATCTTGGTGACAAAATCAAAATGTTTATCGATCCTTCGGCGATTGAGTATTTCAGTACCGATTATGAGGGCAAATATTTTTGCTTCATTCATTGGAAACGCCTTTCATTTATGATTGATTGGATATA
>DZAQ01000057.1 GCA_022729615.1 Sulfurovum sp. | reverse complement strand
AGATACCGTAGATAAGTTGATGTGATTTTGGCATCGATAAACCTCATTTGTTTTGTCAAATCAAGAGATAAAACATATACCCGCGAAATTTTACCGATCTCATTTTAACATAACTTCAAAAAGAGTCTATCTTGCAGGAGAAAGCCTACAGAGTATTATCGAAATCTTTGTAGAAAAGGACTCGTTTTACCGTGTCAACAGGGCAAAAAAAGAGTGCATCAAAGACGGGATCCAATCGTGTAATTTTCTCGCCTATCATCTCAAAGGGATGTACATCAAAACCTTCCCCGTCCGCACTATTGGTCGGGCGCACTTCAAAGGTGATCGGCTTGATCGTGCGCAGTAGATTCATGATGGCTTTATACTCTTTGTTGTTTTTGTCGGGTATGAGGCTATCGTTTTGACTCTTTTGGATAGATATCTTCGTCAGAAGTGTCAGCTTGTCTTTGAAGATGACTTTATTCCATTTGATGCTTCCAAGATCAAAGTAAAATCCAGAGTTTTTTGCCATCAGGGGATGGGGATTTCTATTTCGTATCGCTTCGAGAAGCTGAAGGAAAAAGTTGGTTCCGCCAAAAGATGCGGCACACTTGGCAAGCTGTTTGTGATAGATCAGTTTCTGCTCATCACTGAGACTATTAAAATCGCACAGACGCATCATCACTCCTCTGTCTTAGAAGAGGTCACTGAGACTTCTTGGGTTGGTTTGACGACTCGTGTGGCCGGTTTGGCGATGATCTCTACCGTGCAATACTCCCATCTCTCTTCATATGCCTTATCAAGTGCCGCGGTAAGCTCGGCGATATGCAGTGGTTGCATCGCATCACTATTTGGTCCGAAACGACAGTCAAAATCCCAAAAATCTGCACCTTCTGCCAGTTTTTTGCTGCGTTCTCGTTTGATATATTTACGGATCTCGTGCTTGATCGCCTCGATGACTCTTTCGGGATTTTTCTTTTCATCTAAAAGTTGAAACTGCTTTTTCATGCTCTTCCTTTTTCTTTGCGCGGAGTTGAGGAAGACCTGCTGTTTGGACGGTTTTCTCCTCTGCCGCGACCGCTTGGATCATTTTTATTCGGACTTGGTTTGTTCCTTGATTGTTGACCGCGGCCTTTTTGCTCTATTGGTTCTGCCTTGATCGACGGATCGGGCTTGAAGGCTTCGAGCACAATCTTGGGGATCTCTTTTTTGATCAATTTTTCGATATCGCGCAGAAATGCCTTCTCGTCGATGCAGACAAGAGAGATCGCTTCGCCTTCATTGCCTGCTCGACCGGTTCGACCGATACGATGGACATAGTCTTCAGGGATGTTGGGAAGTTCATAGTTGACGACATGGGGCAGGAGATCGATATCGATACCGCGTGCGGCGATATCTGTCGCCACGAGGATGCGCACACTGCCATTTTTGAAGTCTGCCAATGCTTTGGTTCGTGCGCCTTGGCTTTTATTGCCATGAATGGCTGCTGCGCTGATACCGTCTTGTTCGAGTTGTGCGCAGAGACGGTTTGCACCGTGTTTGGTACGAGTGAAGACCAGTACTTGCTGCCAATTTCCCATTTTGATGAGATGGGAAAGCAGCTCTTTTTTGCGCAGTTTATCCACGAAATAGACACTCTGTTCTACTTGCTCGGAAGCTGTGTTTCTGCGAGCCACCTCGATGAGTGTCGGGGTATTGAGCAGTCCATCGGCAAGCTTTTTGATCTCGTCGGAGAATGTGGCAGAAAAAAGAAGATTTTGTCGCTTTTTGGGCAGCATCGCCAATATCTTTTTGATATCGTGGATAAATCCCATATCAAGCATACGATCTGCTTCATCAAGGATGAGATACTCTACATCCGAAAGACTCAATGCTTTTTGTTTGGCAAGATCAAGCAGCCGCCCGGGTGTAGCGATGACGATATCCACGCCCTGTCTAAGTGCGGCTATTTGGGGATTGATGCCCACGCCGCCAAAGATAATCGAGGATTTGAAAGAAAGATATCTGCCATAAGTAGTCACACTCTCCCCCACCTGTGCGGCGAGTTCGCGTGTCGGTGTCAAAATGAGGGCGCGGATCTTTCGTTTACCGCTGTTTGGAGCGCTCTGACTGAGCAGCTGCAAAAGCGGCAGGGTAAATCCTGCAGTCTTTCCTGTCCCTGTTTGTGCGCCGGCAAGAACATCTTTTTTTGCCAGTATGAGAGGGATCGCCTGTTGTTGAATAGGTGTCGGTTGGCTATATCCCTCTTCGGATATGGCACGCAAAAGCGGCTCTGATAAGCCGAGTGTGTTAAATGACATTAATTATGTACCTTTTTTGTGAAAGCCTACCAGATTGTGATCTATGGACGATCTAGACTCTATATGAAATTAAAATGCAGTGTTATCGAAGGATGACAAAAACGAAGTCAGCAGCAGACCGTAGTGCTGATGAAATTGCATTATTATAGCATAATTTGACTCTATTTGCGGTGCTTTGTCAAAAAACTATGCAGTCGGTTGGAAAATTCATGAGCATCTTTGGCGCCAAAAGGCTTCGGTCCGCGCGTCATCTCGCCGCTGTCGCGTATCTCTTCCATCAAGTTGCGTATAGCCAGATACTGTTTGATATTCTCGACACTATAAAGTGCCCCTCGATGATCTATGGCGTGCGCATTTTGAGTGATGATGCGATCTGCGAGCGGGATATCTGCCGTGATCACCAAGTCCCCTTCCTTGACCATCTCTACGATACGATGATCTGCTTCATCCGCGCCTTGTTCCACGATCAGATAGGTGACAAACTCTGAATTTCCTATCGAAATACGCTTGTTGGAGATGACGAAAGTGGGCAATTTCAAACGCTCAATAGAGCGCAATATGATAGGTTTGAGCAGATTTGGAAAAGCATCTCCATCGATATAGAGTATCATTGTTTTTATTTGTTCCTTGGGTTGGAGGGGGTTTTGTTTGGGATGTCTCATATGCAAAATCATATACTGTTTGTGCAAAAAAAGAGGTAATAAATACCCAAATCAAAATATCACACTAAGAAAATTGTAGAATTCGAGGCGCAATTAACTAACAGTTTAAGTTAAATTTGCGTTATAATATTAAAAAATAAAACATCACGAAAGATGAGTGGGATACTTTTGAAGATTACTATTATTATTACTGCGATTATTTTTGTCTATTTGGCATTCTCGACCATATTTCACGGCACCAAATTGGCCGGAGAGATAGGGGGCATTGTGGGGAGTGTCAATATCAAATATTTTGGATATTTGGCGTATATCAATATTTTTATCCTTTTTTATCCGCTCTACAAGCTTTACAAGAAACCTGCACTTGCCAAAGAGGTTGATTTTTATGCCGGATGGATGCTCTTTTTTGTCTCTATGGTGATATTGCCTGCTCTTATCTTTGAGCGATCCGGAAGCGGTATTTTTTCATCAGAAATCTCCTCATTTTTATCGCCATTTATCGGGAAGGCGGGGCTTTGGCTCACTTGGCTTATGACGCTATTGCTTTCGCTTGTTTTGATATTGGAAGATGGGATAAGTTTGGATTTTTTGAAAAAAAGCGAGAAGAAGCGAGTGCGTATCGCACTTCCAAGATTTTCGCTGGCTCCTTTCAAGATATTTCCAAAAAAAATATTTTCTTACTCTCCGAAACCTCTTTATGATGATATCTTGATGCCTGAAAATAGAGATGATTCTCTCCCGTCGCTAGGCAGCGGTCAAAAGAGTGTCCGCAAGAAGCAGATCGCTTTGAAGCAGGATGCAGCCTACAAAAATGCTGTTGAAAAGGGTGTAGAAAAAGAGGAGAGGATCATCGAGGAGAGAGAGCATTCGCTTTTGGATAAGAGCGTCGGTCAAATGAATACTTTGAGTGTGAAAAACCAAAATCATACTACCCAGAAGAGTATTGCGAATGTGCAGATCGTCGAGGAGCTTGAAGAGAACTCCAGGCTGCTTGGGGAGATCGAAAAGGGCAAAATGGCTGCGCCAAAAAACTTCAAGCTCCCGAAATTGGATTTTTTGCAAAAGCCGCCTAAGAGCTCTCGGAAGATCAATGAAGCAGAGATCGATAAAAAAATCGGGGAACTTCTGGATAAATTGGGTCGATTCAGGATCGAAGGCGATGTGATCCGAACCTATTCGGGACCCTTGGTCACAACTTTTGAGTTCAAGCCCGCACCCGATGTCAAGGTCTCAAAAGTATTGAGTCTCCAGGATGATTTGGCGATGGCGCTGAGTGCTGAGACGATCCGTATCCAAGCGCCGATCCCGGGGAGAGATGTGATAGGGATCGAGATACCCAACGAAACCTTTGATACTATCTACTTGCGAGACATCTTGGAAAGTGACCTTTTTAGGGAATCCAAATCACCTCTGACGATCGCCCTAGGCAAGGATATCGTGGGCAATCCTTTTATCACCGACCTCAAAAGACTGCCGCATCTACTCATCGCCGGAACTACCGGAAGCGGTAAATCTGTCGGTATCAATGCGATGCTCCTCTCACTGCTCTTCCGAAACGATCCCGATAAACTCAAACTTGTGTTGATCGATCCCAAGATGCTCGAGTTTTCTATCTATAATGATATTCCCCATCTTTTGACACCGGTCATCACGGAGCCCAAAAAGGCGATCGCGGCGCTTGCGAATATGGTAGGTGAGATGGAGCGGCGCTACAAGCTCATGGCTGAAAATAGAGTCAAAAATATCGATGGCTTCAATGAAAAGATGCAGCAAACAGGCGGTACGGCGATGCCGTTTATCGTGATCGTGATCGATGAGCTTGCCGACTTGATGATGAATGGCGGCAAGGATGTGGAGTACTCGATAGCAAGGCTTGCGCAGATGGCACGCGCTTCAGGGATACACCTCGTCGTTGCGACTCAGCGGCCGAGTGTCGATGTCGTGACAGGGCTTATCAAGGCAAACCTTCCGTCAAGACTCAGCTATCGCGTGGGACAGCGGATCGATTCTAAGGTCATTTTGGATGCGATGGGCGCGGAGAGTCTGCTAGGGAAGGGGGACGCTCTTTTTACTCCGCCGGGATCCATAGGGCTTGTTCGTTTGCATGCGCCTTGGAATACTGAAGAGGAGATCGAATTGGTCGTTGAATTCCTCAAAGCACAACGCGCACCACAGTATGATGAGAGCTACCTTGAGTCAAGCAATAGCGAAAAGAATGAATGGGGCAGCGGTGAAACAATAGAGGAGCTTGACCCGCTCTATGAGCAGGCAAAAGAGGTTGTTTTGCTGGACAAAAAGACCTCCATTTCCTACTTGCAGCGCAAGCTTCAGATCGGATACAACAGATCGGCAAATCTCATAGAGCAGCTTGAAGCCAATGGTATCCTCAGCGCGCCCAACAGCAAAGGAAATAGAGATATTAATTGAATTTTGCTTCTATTTGTAACGAATAAGCGGATAACACTCTCATTCTAGCCAAATCAGGCTCCCCCTTTGTAACTATCCGACACATGCGATCCACTCCATAAAGTCCCGCTTCTATTTGACTAGAGTATCAAATAATTTTTTTGATAGCATATATTTAACCTAAATTTTAAAATATGAGGAGACTAAACTATGTCCTTAATCGAAGAATACAAAGCACATGCTGCCGAGAGAGCAATACTTGGCGTACCGCCACTCCCGCTTACGGCTGAGCAGGTTGCAGGAGTTGTGGAGCTCTTGAAAGCATCTCCAATAGCTGATCAAGCGTATGCAATAGATATGTTTGAGAACAAAGTGCCTGCAGGCGTGGATGACGCGGCTTATGTCAAAGCGGCATTTCTGAACGATATCGTTCAGGGAAATGCAAAATGTGATGCGATCGATGCGGTCAAAGCATGTCAAATTCTTGGGAAAATGCTTGGCGGCTTCAATGTGCAGCCGCTTGTGGAGGCGCTCAAGCTTGGCGGTACAGTAGCGGATACCGCGGCGAATGAGCTTAAAAATACCATTCTTATGTATAACTCCTTCAATGATGTCAAAGCGATGATGGATGCAGGGAATGCAAAAGCAAAAGAGGTCGTTGAGTCATGGGCAAATGCAGAGTGGTTCACCAATCAACCGGCACTTGCCAAAGAGATCACGGTAACTGTCTATAAGATCCCCGGTGAGACCAACACAGATGATCTTTCGCCGGCTTCTGAGGCATTCACAAGAGCGGATATCCCACTCCATGCCAACTCTATGCTCGTATCTCGTATGGAAAAACCGCATGAGAAAATGGCAGAGCTCAAGCAAAAAGGTCACCCGCTTGCCTATATAGGTGATGTTGTGGGTACGGGAAGTTCGAGAAAATCAGGTATCAACTCTGTGCAGTGGCATATGGGCGAAGATATCCCCGGTATCCCCAACAAAAGAACGGGCGGCGTGGTCATCGGTTCGATCATCGCTCCGATATTTTTCAATACAGCGGAAGATAGCGGTTGTCTTCCGATCGAAGCTCCGGTGGATGCGCTTGAGACGGGTGATGTGATCACGGTCAAGCCGTTTGAGGGTGTGATCGAGAAGGACGGCGCGGTAGTCTCTACCTTCAAACTCTCTCCAAATACGCTCCCCGATGAGATGAGAGCAGGCGGAAGAATCCCGCTTATCATCGGCAAAGGTTTGACCGCAAAAGCAAGAGAAGCGCTTGGTCTAGGCGCTTCTGATGCATTTATGACACCGGAGCAGCCTGCTGATAGCGGCAAAGGCTATACACTTGCGCAAAAAATGGTAGGGAAAGCATGTGGAGTAGCCGGTGTGAAGCCGGGCGTCTATTGCGAGCCTGTCGCTACAACTGTCGGTTCGCAAGATACCACCGGTCCAATGACAAGAGATGAGATCAAAGAGCTCGCCGCGCTTGGATTTGGCGCAGATATGGTGATGCAGTCATTTTGCCATACGGCAGCCTATCCGAAACCTGCCGATATCAAGCTGCAGCATACGCTTCCGGCGTTTTGGACAAGCAGAAAAGGAGTGATCCTCAGACCGGGTGACGGTGTCATCCACTCATGGCTCAATAGACTCTGTCTGCCCGATACGGTAGGTACAGGCGGTGACTCGCATACAAGATTCCCGATCGGTATCTCATTTCCTGCCGGTTCAGGACTTGTGGCGTTCGCAGGTGTAACGGGTATGATGCCGCTTACGATGCCGGAGTCTGTTCTTGTAAGATTCAAGGGTGAAATGCAGCCGGGTATCACGCTGCGCGACCTAGTCAATGCTATCCCCTACTATGCGATCAAGCAGGGGCTTTTGACGGTTGAGAAAAAAGGGAAGAAAAATATCTTTGCCGGACGCGTTCTTGAGATCGAGGGTCTTGAAACACTCAAATGCGAGCAGGCGTTTGAGCTCAGCGATGCATCGGCAGAGAGATCGGCAGCGGCTTGTACGGTCAAGCTAGACAAAGAGCCGGTTGCTGAATATCTACGCTCCAATATCGCCCTCATCGAAGAGATGATCAAAGATGGCTATGAAGACGCGGCGACACTTCAAAGAAGAGCGGACAAGATGAAAGCGTGGCTTGCCAAGCCGGAGCTCATGGAAGCGGATAGTGACGCTGAGTATGCTGCTGTGATCGAGATCAACTTAAATGATGTCAAAGAGCCGATCCTTGCATGTCCTAACGATCCGGATGATGTGGCGACTTTGAGTGAGATTTTGGCAGACGAGAAGCGACCCAAAGAGATCCAAGAGGTTTTTGTGGGAAGCTGTATGACCAATATAGGACTCTTCAGAGCGCTTGGCGAAGTGCTCAAAGGTGAGGGCAGTGTCAAAGCAAAACTATGGGTTGTTCCACCGACAAAGATGGATGAAAAGCAGTTGATCGAAGAGGGATACTATGCGATCTTCGGAGCGTCCGGCGCTAGAACAGAGATACCGGGATGCTCGCTCTGCATGGGGAACCAAGCGCAAGCAGGGATGGGCAATACGGTATTTAGTACTTCGACAAGAAACTTCGACAATAGACTCGGCAAAGATACAAAAGTTTATTTGGGTTCAGCCGAAATGGCTGCAGTCGCTGCGCTGCTCGGCCGCCTTCCGAACAAAGAGGAGTACTTGCAGATCGTCAACAAAAAAATCACTGATGCCAACAAGGCAAGTGTCTATAAATACCTCAACTTCGACCAAGTTTCTTCTGAGGAGCTTGAAGCGATGGTGAAATAATCCCCACTCAAGAGGCTTCCGCCTCCTGATCTACCCGCTTTCAAACCTTCAAAAAATTATAATTCGCTATTTGTATGCAAGATCGCCTTGAA
>DZAQ01000056.1 GCA_022729615.1 Sulfurovum sp. | reverse complement strand
AAAATCGCCAACTTTTCGGTACATTATCAAATGAATTTGCACACAAAGGGCTGCTTGATGATAGAAACAGGTTTTGGTTATGTTGCGTTATTGATTTTGCTTGCTTCATCGATCGTCTATCTGCCCAAATATTTTCATCTCAAACTTTTCGACTATCTGCCGGCTATCGTTATCCTCTATTTTACGGTGATGCTCTTTGCTACTTTTGGAGTATGGGAAAAAAATGAGGAGATCACAAGCGCTTACAAAAGTTTCAAATCCAATCTGCTCCCTGCCATGATCTTCTTGATGCTTCTCCAAGCGGATCTGCGCAAGATAGCCGGCTTGGGGGCCAAGATGCTCGCGGCTTTCTTCCTCACCAGCCTGAGTATTGCTCTAGGGTTTATCGTGATGTTTTCCGCGCTGCACACCTATTTTGAGCCGGATGCATGGAAGGCTTTCGCGGCGCTCAGCGGCAGCTGGATAGGGGGGTCTGCCAATATGATCGCCATACAAGGAGCGCTCAATGTGCCCGACAGCAAGATGGGATATGCGCTTTTGATCGATTCGATCGATTATGCGATCTGGGTGATGATACTTTTGGCGCTTGTGCCCGCAGCCGCGAGATTCAATCGCTGGAGCGGTGCGGACAGTTCGCTCATCGATAGGGTGAGCGCCCGCCTCGAAAGAGATCAAAGCAAAAATACGATGAGTTTTGAGTCGCTCTTTTTGCTCTTGGGCGTGAGCATAGCGCTCTCTGCTTCGAGTCAATACCTTGCTGAGTATCTGCCGACCGGCACCGCTATGAGCAAAGAGACTTGGGTGGTGCTCATCGCTACGATCGCCGGCGTGGTGGGCGCGATGACGCCATTGGGCAAAATAGCAGGTGCGCAGACATTGGGAAATATACTTCTATATATCATCATCGCACTCATCGCTTCTAGGGCAAATTTCGGCGAACTCACCCAAGCGCCGCTCTATATCGCAGCAGGCTTCGCGGTCATCGCTCTGCACGCAAGTATAATGGTACTGCTCGCCAAACTCTTCAAATTTGACCTCTTTACCCTAGGGGTTGCGTCACTTGCCAATATAGGCGGAGTCGCCTCCGCGCCCATACTCGCCGGAGCCTACTCGCAAGCGCTGATCCCCGTGGGAGTCCTGATGGCGATGATGGGGTACATCATAGGGACTTTTGGCGGCTTGGCTGTAGGACAAGTGCTGGCACTCATCGCGCAATGAGATAATTGCGTCATTCCGCACTTGATGCGAAATCCACAAACTTAATGGATCTCCGGGTCAAGCCCGAAGACGACGCAGGGGATCAAGATAGAAGAGATTGCCGCGCTTCGCTCGCAAAGAGAGGGTTTTGTCACTGCGAGACCTTCGGGTCGCGGCAGTCTCATTGGCTTGAGATCTCCGGGTCGTTTCACTCCTCGCAAAGATATAGTTTGGTATAATTACTTTTTATTTCGTGGGGCGATCAAAAGGATAGTGTATGCACAAAGAACCGATGTTGAGAATGACATTTGACAGGCTTGCCAAAGAGCTTGAGCAGCTCAAAAATGTAGAGAGAGGCATCATCGCCAAGATCATCGATGAGGCGAGGGAGCTTGGCGATCTCAAGGAGAATGCGGAGTATCATGCCGCCAAAGATAGACAGGGGCTGATGGAGGCTCGTATCATCGAGCTGGGCAGTATCGTATCGCGGGCGCAAGTGGTCGATCCTGCGACACTCCAGCACAAACGCATCAGTTTCGGCACTACCGTGACGCTGACCGATATGCAGAGTGATGAAGAGCTTACCTATACGATCGTCGGCAGTCAAGAGTCTGACCCCGAAAAAGGGCTCATCTCTATCCACTCTCCGATAGCAAGGATGCTTTTGGGCAAAGAGGAGGGAGAGACGGTGAGTGCGCAACTCCCAACCGGAACCAAAGAGTATGAGATCGAAGCGGTACGGTATGAGGAGATAGTGATCACCTTCAAATCCGATGAAAGAGATCAGATATGATACGCGTCGGTATCGTAGGGGCCGGAGGCTATACGGGGCTGGAGCTTATCAAGATGCTGCTTGTGCATCCGGGGTTCAAGCTGACTTATCTGGCGACAACCGCAGGCGATACGCTCATCGAGTCGCTTCATCCCTCCTTGGCGGATGTGCTCACCTTCGAGGTAGAAAAAGCGGACGCCGCCAGGGTAGCACAGAGTTGTGAACTTGTCTTTTTGGCTCTGCCGCATCAGGCTTCGATGGGTTTTGCTCGTGAACTGATGGGGTATGGCACCAAGATCGTAGATCTCTCTGCGGACTATCGGTTGGAGCTGGAGACTTATGAGAAGCACTACTGTCCTCACGAAGACCCGGAGCACCTCACTGACGCAGTCTATGGCTTGATCGAGTACTATAGGGAGGAGATACGGCAAGCCTCCCTCGTGGCGGGACCGGGGTGCTATCCGACGGCGACACTGCTTGGGATCTTGCCTTTTATCCCCTATATCGATACCTCAGCGCCCCTGTTCGTCGATGCGAAGTCAGGTGTGAGCGGAGCAGGGAAGAAACTCTCGGAGACGACGCATTTTGTGACGATCAATGAGAATATCTTCGCATACAATGCCCTCAAGCACCGTCATCAGCCCGAAATCGCCGAGAAGATAGCCAAGATTCACGGCGCACGGATGAATGTCAATTTTGTTCCGCATCTCATCCCTGCCACCCGCGGCGAGTTGATCTCGGTCTATGCGACGCTCAAGGAGGATATCGATCCGCTTGCCGTGCTCAAAGCGCACTATGCCAAGGATCCTTTCATCCGCATCAGGGAGAACCCCGTAGATATCAAGAGCGTCGCAGGGACGCACTTTTGCGATATCTTCGCCGCCAAGAACGGCAATGCGCTCTTCGTCAATTCTGCCATAGATAATCTCTTGCGAGGCGCAAGCTCCCAAGCGCTTGCCGCCGCCAATCTCATGTGCGGGTATGACGAGGGGATGGGGATACCGACGATCGCCTATGTCCCCTAGCAGATAATGAAAGCATCAAAAAGCACACCCGCTCTCCATATCCTCGAAGGTGCGCTTTTTGTCGCCGATGCACACTATCCCCATCATGGCAGAGATTTTTTGGATCTGCTCCAAAAGCTCGAAAACGGTGAGATAACGCCACCGCAACTCTTTTTGATGGGGGATAACTTCGATCTGCTTTTCGGGTGCAATCAGCTCATACAAACCTACAACTCTGAAGCTATCGCGCTTTTGCAGGGACTTTCGCAAAGGCTTGAGATATACTGTTTTGAGGGCAATCATGATTTTTTACTCAAGGATATATTTCCAAATATCAATGTATTCTCAAGAGGGCAGCAGCCTGTTATTTTTGCTATAGGCTCCAAAAGAGTCGGGCTGGCACATGGGGATAAATTCCAGCTTGGATGGAGATATGAACTCTATACGAAAGTTGTAAGAAGCTGCATGACGATAAAGCTCCTGCGTCCATTGGAACGCTGGATCATCGCAGATCAGCTCAGACGGCTCAAGGCAAAGGATATTTGCCGTACAATAGAGCATTTCGAACAGAGGACTGTAGAGATTTTGCAGCACTACGATAGTGGTATTGATCTCGTCATAGAGGGGCACTACCATCAAGCCAAAAAATTTGGCAAGTATATCTCACTGCCTTCGCTGGCATGCCAAAAAGCGGTAGGCGTGGTGCGTGCTGAAGGTATCGATTTTGTGCCGCTTGAGGCGCTTTAAGTGCTAGGTGTCTCTTTTGGACTGTCACAGTTTTTTCAAAGAGTTGCAGTGACAAAATTTCTCTCATCCACGGACTTGACCTGGGGATTCATCCCCATAAATGGAGAGCTGGATTCCTGCCTTCGCAGGAGTGACGGAGTATCGTCGTCCTCGGGCTTGACCCGGGGATCCATGCATTGGTTGGTGAATTTCTGCCTTTATGGGAGTGACAGGAATGTGTCATTGCGAGCGAAGCGTGGCAATCTAAGTATTGGAACTTTGGAATGAATCATAAGGATACGGTGGCATCGATGCAAACAAAAACTAAAAATCTCATGATAGAGATCGGAAAGATCAATACCCTTGAAGTGTTGCGGCAGAGTGATAACGGTCTCTATCTCCAATCCAAAGATGACAGCGAAGTGCTTTTGCCAAATGCCTATGTTGATACAGCGACGATGCCGATCGGTGCACTGGTCGATGTCTTTGTCTATACTGACTCGGAAGACCGCCCTGTGGCGGCGACTCAGATGCCCTTGGCGCAGCTTGGTGAGTTCGGATACTTTGCGGTAGTCGGCTACAAATCGTATGGTGCTTTTGTCAATTGGGGGCTTCCCAAGGATCTTTTTGTGCCGCTTTCACAGCAAAAAGAGTATTTTCATATCGGAGAAAAGTATATCCTCAGAGTGTGCCTCGATGAAGAGACGGGGCGGTTGTACGGGACGCAGAAGATCGGCAAGTGGCTTTCTCGGGATATGACGGGATTGCACCCCAACAAAGAGGTTGCACTGTTGGTGATCGCCAAGACACCTTTGGGGTATAAGGTGGTGGCTGATGGTCTCTATGAGGGGATGCTCTTTGAGAATGAGATATTTGAACCATTGCAGATCGGGGATAAAAAGATAGGCTATATCAAAAAGGTACGAAGCGACTTCAAGCTCGATATATCACTCCAAAGAATTGGTGACAAGAACAATCAAGAGCCTCTTGAAACAAAGATCGTGACGATATTGGGGGAGCATGGGGGCAAGATGGCATATACGACCAAGAGTGATGCCGAGCAGATCACTGAAATTTTCGGTATGAGCAAGAAAAACTTCAAACGAGCGCTGGGCGCCCTCAAAGAGAGCAAGAGAGTCTGCGGTGATGACGATTTTATTTGGCTTTGCAAATAAATGTTCAAAGTCTTATTGAGTCTATTGCTGCTGCCGATGCTAGCTTGGGGGGTCGAGTTTGGGGTCGCGAGCTATAATGTAGAAAATCTCTTTGATGAGGTCCAAAACGGCACTGAGTATGAGGATTATACTCCCGGATTGCACAATTGGACACCGAGAATGGTGGAGATCAAGCTGGAGCATACGGCAGAAGTGCTCTGCGATCTCAACTCCGAGATCATTGCGCTTCAAGAGATAGAGAATGAGTACATACTCAAGCGCCTGCTCAAAAAACTGGGGCAAGTCGGCTGCGGCTACAAATACTATGCCATCACCGAAGAGAAGAGTCAGAGTATCCATGGGGCTATCTTGTCGCAATATCCACTCAGCAACAAACGAGAGGTGCAGGTAACCTATTCTGCCGGGGATCGAAATATCCTTGAGGTGACCGCTGCCGTAGAGGGAAAACCGCTCACGATTTTTGCCAACCACTGGAAGTCCAAATCCAATGCGGGCACAGAGAGCAGACGCATTAAGTATGCCGCTGCACTGGCAAAGAGAATAGGGGAGCTGCCTCAGGGGAGGGAGTATATCATCTTGGGTGATCTCAATAGCCACTATGATGAGTATCAAATGCTCAATAAGCGCCTTGATGATACCGGCGGAAGAACGGGTATCAATCACATCCTAGGGACGATCAAAGATGGGCAGATGCGCACTGAGGAGGAGATGGGCGCTGCGGGTGCGTCGGGGCACTACAATCTCTGGCTTGAACTGGCGCCCGCGAAGCGATGGAGTCACAACTTCTTCGGACGCAAGGGGGCTATCGACCATATATTATTGCCGTCCTCCATGTTCGACGGCAGGGGGATCGACTATCTCAACAACTCTTTTTCGGTCTTCAAAAGAGCCTACCTCTTCACCAAAGAGGGATATACGAACCGCTGGGAGTATAGTGATGCTATGCACAAAGGCAAGGGGTATTCGGATCATTTTCCGGTAACGGCGCGCTTGAGCACTCAGCCCTATGTCGCAGAAAAAAGAGAAATACCAACAGCGCAAACGATCGAAAATCTCTACAAAACAGAGATACTCGAACATCCGGCGAAGCTCGAAGGGTGCAGTGTGATCCTCAAGCGAGGCAACAACGCCATCATCAAACAATCTCCAAAGGGGATGGCGATCTTTATCTATGGGGCAGCCAAAGAGCTCAAAGAGGGGGAACGCTACGATTTGACCATCAGCGAACTTGGAAATTATAATGGACTCAAAGAGGCGCTTCGGATCGAGAGCGCCAAGCAGATCGAAACTCTCCCGTTGGATGGGTACTATTTGCGCAGTTGGGATCTCAAAGAGCAAGACCCAAATTTGCAAAATCAGGTTTTTGTCGATCTTGAGGGTCTCTACCGCAATGAGAAGCTTGAAATCGGCGGCGAAGAGATCCCGATTCACTTCAAGCGAAAAAAATTCAAACCCCAAGAGGGGGTGAGACTCAAGATATTTTTTGCCCATTTGGGGTATTATAAAAAAAGAGCGCAGCTGGTGCTCTATGATCAGAGTGATTTTGAGGTGGTGGAGTGATGGCGTATTATAATTGGATTTTGGCGTTTCATGTGATGAGTTTCATGAGTTGGATGGCGATGCTCTTTTATCAGCCTAGGCTCTATGTCTATCATAGGGAACATGCCGAAAATGAAGGGTTTGTCGCCGTGGTGCAGATCCAAGAGTACAAACTCTATAAATATATCGGTCTTCCTGCGATGTGGGCGACCTTGATCAGCGGCGTGGCGATGATAGTGCTTGTGCCTTCTCTTTTGGAGGATGGGGTGTGGCTTGTCGTCAAACTCTTTTTTGCTGCATTGATGATCGCCTATAGCTACTCGCTCGAGTGGTTTCGGCTCAAGCTCGCCGAAAACCCCTATTATAAGAGCGGAAAGTTTTTCAGGTTTTACAATGAGGTGCCTACGCTTTTGATGATCGTGATCGTTATCATGGTGGTGCTCAAACCGATCTGACTCCAAGCCTTTTGAAAATTGATTGATGGTATAATCTTTGCAAATTTCTCACAAAGGTTTTCTATGTTATCAAGACGCATTCAGACACTCTCTCCATCACTTACCATCGCCATCGCTTCTCTAGCGAGAGACCTCAAAGCTCAAGGCAGAGATATCTTGAGCTTTTCTGCCGGTGAACCCGATTTTGATACTCCTCAGCGCATCAAAGAGGAGGCGATCAAGGCGATCAATGACGGGTTTACGAGATACACCGCTGTTTCCGGTATCCCAGAGGTGCTCGATGCTATCAAAAATAAACTCAAAAGAGAAAACAACCTCAGCTATGAACGCAATCAGATCATCGTGAGCAACGGCGCAAAACACTCTTTGTTCAATCTCATGCAAGTGGTGATCGATGAGGGTGATGAGGTGATCATACCGGCTCCCTATTGGGTCACCTATCCGGAGCAGGTGCTCTATAGCGGCGGCGTGCCTGTTTTCGTCGATACTGATGATAAAAACGGATTTAAGATCACGGCAGAGCAGCTCCGCAAGGCTATCACACCCAAAACTAAAATGCTCATACTCAATTCTCCTTCCAACCCGACCGGAACGATCTACACAAGAGCAGAGCTTGAGGCGATCGGCGAGGCGCTCAAGGGGACCGAAATACTCGTAGCAAGTGATGAGATGTATGAAAAGCTAGTATTTGGAGACCACGAATTTGTCGCAGCGGCGAGTGTCAGTCAAGATATGTTTGAGCGCACCATCACCATCAATGGACTCAGCAAATCGGCAGCCATGACCGGCTGGAGATTTGGCTATCTCGCTACACCCAAAAAAGAGCTTATCGAAGCTATGGACACACTCCAGAGCCAAAGTACTTCAAATATCAACTCCATCACCCAGAAAGCCGCGATTATCGCGCTCGATGGAGGGGTTGATGATGATATCGAAAGTATGCGCAAAGCATTTGAGGCGAGAGCCAATGAAGCCTACGCGCTCTTCAATGAGATCAAAGGCATCAGCGTCATCAAACCGGAAGGCGCCTTCTACCTCTTTGTCAATATCAAAGATCTCAGCAGTGATTCTATCGAGTTCTGCAAAAATCTCCTCAGCGAAACAGGTGTCGCGGTCGTCCCCGGTATCGGTTTTGGGAGTGAAGGGTATTTTAGATTCTCCTATGCCACCGATATGACGACGATCCGTGAGGGTATCCGCCGTATCGAGAAATTCGTTAATTCGCTTCAGGCATAAACCGCAGTTATCGTCACAAGAGACAAATTGAGCCAAAAAATAGGAAAAAAGGAAATTTTATGAAAAAAAGTCTTAAAGCTATTGTACTCTGTGCCGCAGCCGGCAGCGCCCTTTGTGCTGCACCGGCATCAAATA
>DZAQ01000055.1:2078-8315 GCA_022729615.1 Sulfurovum sp. | reverse complement strand
AGCGCCTCTTTCGTAAGTTTGGTTATCAACCCAAAATTCTTCTCCCGCATCGCCTGTATCGGCACAATCCAGCTTCCGCCGACACAGAGCACATTCTCCAATGCCAAAAATTCATTGAGATTACTCAGTTTGACGCCCCCTGTCGGACAAAAGCGCATCGAGGCGAAGGGACCGCCAAATGCCTTGAGCGCCTCCACGCCTCCTGCTGCCGTGGCAGGAAAGAGTTTGCAATGTTCAAATCCGTTATTTTGCGCCAGCATCACCTCAGAAGCAGTCGCTACACCCGGGATAAGCGCCTTGCCCAAATCTCTGGAGGTCTCCATAAGCTCGAGAGAGATCCCTGGACTAAAAACAAACTGCGAACCTGCGTCCACTGCCCTTATAAATCCCTCGCGATTGACTACCGTACCGGCGCCCACATGCATTTGCGGAAGCGTTTTGGCGATCATCTCGATAGATGGCAGCGCAGCGCTTGAGCGCAGTGTGATCTCCATCACGGCGATCCCTCCCTCCAAAAGCGCTTCGGCAAGCGGCAATGCATCCTCGACCCGCTCCAATACGATCACCGGCACAATAGGTGAGATCATCATCACATCCGCCGCTTTCATCATGCGCGCTCCCTGCCTGCCAAATCAAAAATAGATGCGCCCTCTTCCGCACTGCCGACAGACTCTCGCATCGAGACAAAGAGTTCGCGACCAAAACCATGACGATTCGCTTCAAGAGTAGCTGCTGCGATGATTCGCGCGGCGATCACGGCATCTTCTACCATAAGCTCGACAACCCCGCTTTGGACATCAAATCGTATCATATCTCCATCCTCGATCTTGGCAAGTATCCCGCCTGAGATGGCTTCAGGAGTCATATGGATAGCCGACGGCACTTTGCCTGAAGCGCCCGACATTCTGCCGTCAGTCACGATCGCAACCTTGAAGCCTCTATCTTGCAATACCCCAAGAGGAGGCATCAATCCATGAAGCTCCGGCATACCGTTCGCTTTTGGTCCTTGATAGCGCACCACAGCGACAAAATCTCTCTCCAATTTTCCCTCTTTGAAGGCGCTTTGCAGCGCCTCTTGAGTCTCAAAAACCATTGCCGGCGCCTCGATGAAAAGCTGCTCTTTTTTGAGCGCAGAAGTTTTGATGACGCTCCGCCCGATATTGCCTTCGAGAAGTTTCAATCCCCCTTCCGCATTAAATGGATGAGAAGCCGAAGCGATGACATCTTCATCAAGCGAACTCTTGAAGCCTTGCTCAAAATGAACTCCTCCGCCCTGCAATTGAGGCTCGACAACATAATGCTCAAGTCCCCGCCCCATCACCGTCTCGACATCCGCATGCACCAAACCGGCATTGAGCAGCTGGGCGATCACTACGCTCATACCCCCTGCTTCTCTAAATGCATTCACATCCGCTTCACCGTTGGGATACATACGACAAAGCAGCGGAATGACTTTGGAGAGATGGTCAAAATCATCCCAGTTCAAAACAATCCCGCATGCCCCTGCCATCGCTATGAGATGAATAGTATGGTTGCTCGATCCACCCGTCGCCATCAGCCCTATGATCGCATTGACAAAACTTCGCTCATCGACAATATCTGCGAGAGGTTTATAGGTACCCATACTCTGTGTCATTGCAACAATACGCTTGGCAGCCTCCTCGGTGAGCGCCTCTCTTAGCGGCGTATTTGTATTGACGAAAGAGCTGTTTGGCAGCTGAAGCCCCATCATCTCAAGAAGCATTTGATTGGAGTTGGCAGTGCCGTAGAAGGTGCAGGTTCCGCTGCTGTGATAGGATGCTGCTTCGGCTTGAAGCAGACTCTCTTTGGAGACTTTTCCCTGTGCATACTCTTGGCGGATTTTGGCTTTTTTGGCATTGCTGATCCCCGAAGGCATCGGTCCTGCAGGGACAAAAATCCCAGGCAGATGCCCGAAAGCAAGCGCACCGATGAGCAGTCCCGGTACTATCTTGTCGCATACGCCAAGATACATCGCTCCGTCAAAAACATTATGCGAAAGCCCTATTGCCGTACCCATAGCGATAGTGTCCCTGCTAAAAAGGCTCAGCTCCATCCCCGGCTGAGACTGTGTGACCCCGTCACACATGGCAGGAACACCGCCGGCTACTTGACATGTCGCCCCCAATTCATGAAGCGCCCGTTTGATAAGCGGCGGATAGAGTTTGAAGGGTTCATGCGCTGAAAGCATATCATTGTACGCGGTAACGATGCCTATATGAGGCTTTTGCATTTGGGATAATGCGCTCTTCTCTTCACTATCCATCGGCGCCATCGTGTGCGCAAGATTACTGCAGCCGAGCCTTTGGCGATTGACCCCTTGTGACTTTGCATCTTGAATACGCGATAGATAGAGCGCTCTTGTCTCTTTCGAGCGCACCACGATATTGTCTGTCACCTGCTTGATGATCTCATTCATGCGTAATACACCTCCACATTTTTCTCATTTTGCTTGAGTATCGAGCGAATAGGCATAGCGATCACATCTTCGCCCCTCAACGCCTCTTCATAGACCGCAAACTTCTCTTTGCCCTCAAAGTGGAGATAGATATGCGCTGCGCTCAATATGGCTCTACGAGTGAGACTCATACGCATATGCGGCGCATGCTCTGGCTCTATCGCGATACACAAGACGGGATTGGAGAGATCTAGCCCCTGCCCCAATCTCGGATTTCTTGGAAAAAGCGAAGCAGTATGCGCGTCACTTCCCATCCCTAGCGCCACTACATCCAAAGGCAGAAGCTCTCGTTCCACGCTCTGCGAGCAGATCGACTCTGCATCAAAGGCAGAGATGCCCTCTCTGTAGGTTCCGATAAATATCGCTTTGGCTGCCTCATTTTGAAGCAAAGCGCTCCTTACAAGCCGCTCATTGCTTTCAACATGTGTCGGTGGCACCCAGCGTTCATCGCATAATCCGATACGCACCCTCTCCCAGTCGATTTTGAGCATGGAGAGCTTTTCAAAAAGCGGTTTTGGGGTACTTCCTCCCGAAACTATGAGCGATGCCTGCCCGTTTGTATCAATCGCTTTTTGAAGATCTTGCGCTATCTTTTGCGACAATACTTCCGCCAAGTTTTGACTCGTCTCAAAAGTATGCAGATGCACTCTATCGCTCATCGTACCAACTTCTGCCATCTCGTTCTATCATCGCGATCGCGGCACCAGGACCATCGCTGCCTGCGCCGTAACTCTTCATCTGTACGATATTGTCCGCCCATCCCTCCAAAACCACATCCGCCCATCTCCATGCCGCCTCAACCTCATCGAGACGCATAAAGAGTGTCGGATTGGAGCGGATGACATCAAGCATCAGCCGTTCATACGCCTCAGGTTTTCGCTCCGTATTCAGCGGCGCATTGAGCTCCAAGTCAACCTGCTGCAGGTGCATCTGCTCAGTGAGTCCGGGGATCTTGTTCATCAACTTGAGCTCGATGCTCTCATTGGGCTGCAAGGATATCACAAGCGCATTTTGAGAAATACACCGTCCCTTGTTGGCAAAAATTGAGTGCGGGACAGACTTGAATATGATCACGATTTCAGAATTTCTCCGTCTAAGCCGTTTGCCGCTGCGCAGATAGAAAGGGACGCCGTTCCAGCGCCAATTGTCGATATCAGCACGAATCGCCGCAAATGTCTCCGTATTGCTCATCTCCACACCTGTTCCCTCTTTGTATCCCGGTACACTCTCTCCATCGATCGAGCCTTTGGCATACTGCGCACGAACCGTCTTGAGTTCGATATCGGTCGGAGTCAAAGGACGCAAAGATTTGAGCACCTTCACCTTCTCATCTCGGACACTATCCGCATCCAAAGAGCAAGGCGGCTCCATCGCCACAAGACAGAGCAGCTGCAAAAGGTGGTTTTGGATCATATCGCGCATCGCGCCATAATCATCATAATATCCCCAACGCCCCTCAACACCGACACTCTCAGCTACAGTGATCTGAACATGATCGATATTGCTTGCATCCCACAGCGGCATAAAGATACGGTTGGAAAAACGAAGCGCCATAATATTTTGGACCGTATCTTTGCCTAGATAGTGATCGATGCGATAGACTGCGGACTCCTCAAAATATTTCAAAACCTCTACATTGATGGCTCTTGATGAGATCAAATCGCGCCCGATCGGTTTTTCCAGCACTACTCTGCTCTGCGGCGTGATAAGCTCCCATCTGCTCAGCGCCTTGCAGATAGCGCCGAAAAAATCCGGAGCCGTTGAGAGATAATTGACCCTATCTCGACTCGGATGCTCATCAAGAATTTTCTTGAGACCCGCATAACTCTCCTCATCTCCAAGATCTACTTTGACCACCAACAAACGGTCGGCAAACTCTTCAAATCTCTTCGCATCAAACTCGCCCTCTTTGAGAAACTCGATAAGCTTCACCCGCACAAGCTCAATATGCTCTTCATTGCTCATCTCTCTTCGCGTGACAGTCAAAATACGGCTTTGATGATTGAGATAGCCATCACGGAAGAGATGATACAGTGCAGGCATCAATTTTCTAAAGGCAAGGTCCCCATGCCCTCCAAAAATCGTTATATCACATAAGTTTTCTATTTCACTCAACTTGTTTTCCTTGGTTTTAAATAGCCGATTGTAGCGCGTTCAGATTAAAAAGTCTATCCAAAAGCTATAATTTTATCATTTTTAACACTTATCGACAAAGCTTCAATGCGCCATTTGAGCAAAATTTTAAAGAGCAAAACACCCACCGGCATCATCGGGAGTGAGTCGGCAAGTATCTATATCTTTTTGGTTCCATTGGTCTCTTTAACAGCCTCAGTTATAGTCTATGACGAATCAGCAAGCATGGGGCTTTTGTTTGGAGGTATGTTTGCTATGTTTGCTGTTTATCTTCTGGGTAGCTCCAAAAAACAAACATTTAAAAACGATTCAACGCTACCGTAGCCACATGAATTGATTAGCCATCTTTGGGTATAATCATCCTTATTTTACAGCAAAGAGAGTGGCATGAGCGCAACCTATGATCCTCAAACAGAGATTTATATCCCAAAACCCTCCCCTTTTGATCCGGACGATCTCGGGCATTTTGGTATCTATGGCGGTCGGTTTGTCCCCGAAACCCTGATGCCTGTACTCGAACAGCTCAAGGCTGATTATGAAAAGATCCGCTTCGATCCCGCTTTTTGGTCGGAGGTCAACCACTACTACAAAAACTATGTAGGGCGACCGAGTGCGCTCTATTTTGCCCAAAACCTCAGCCAAGAGATGGGTGCGAAGATCTATCTCAAACGAGAAGACCTCAACCATACCGGCGCACACAAGATCAACCACACCATTGCCCAGGCGCTCCTCGCCAAAAGACTTGGAAAAAAGAAGATCATCGCCGAAACAGGAGCGGGACAGCATGGCGTAGCCACTGCGACGGTAGCGGCGCTCTTTGGTTTGGAGTGTGAAGTCTTCATGGGCGCCAAAGATGTCAAAAGACAGGAGCTCAATGTTTTCCGAATGAAACTGCTAGGTGCCAAAGTCCATGCGGTACAATCGGGCAGCCGCACACTCAAAGATGCCATGAACGATGCCATCCGCCACTGGGTCACACATGCACGCGACACCTTCTATGTCATCGGTACCGTAGCCGGTCCGCACCCTTATCCGATGATGGTGCGCGATATCCAAGCTATCATCGGATGGGAAGCCAAGGCGCAACTCTTTGCTCTGGAGGGCGCTTTGCCCGACAAGGTCATCGCATGTATCGGCGGCGGCTCCAACGCACTAGGTATCTTCCACCATTTTCTCGAAGAAAAAAGCGTCGAATGTATCGGTATCGAAGCGGGCGGATTCGGACTTGAGAGCAAACATGGCTGCTCTCTCGCCAAAGGATCACCGGGAGTCCTCCATGGACAGCTCAGCTACCTGCTTCAAGATGAAGACGGGCAGATACAAGAGGCGCACTCCATCTCCGCAGGTCTCGACTATCCCGGTATCGGACCTGAGCATGCCTATCTCAAGGATCAGGGCGTCGTCACCTATGACCATATCACCGATGATGAGGCGCTCGATGCCTTCGTGTGGCTTTCACAAAGCGAAGGCATCATCCCTGCATTTGAGAGCTCGCATGCGGTTGCTTATCTCAAAAAGATGAAACCCGAGGAGCTGCAAAACAGAATCATCCTGATCAACATCTCAGGGCGTGGCGATAAGGATATGATCCAAGCCAAGGAGATCATGGGAGATAGATTTCAATAGCC
>DZAQ01000055.1:0-1978 GCA_022729615.1 Sulfurovum sp. | reverse complement strand
CAAGAGAAAATGGATGCCATCACGGCTGATCTGGAAATAATTATCGTCATCGCAAAAGAGTTTGAACACCCATTTGTGCAGGATGCAAACATATTGAAGCAAGCCGGTTTTAGCGGGGAGCATGAGTCTATCTGCCTTCTCCATGAGAAGGGGCGGCTCTATGTCGGCTCAGAGAGCATCAAAAGCAAGGATATTCGTGCAGCCGCTGCTGTTGCGATTCGTACCCTCAAAGGCACACAATATGAGAGTGTCAAAATCGCAAACTATGCAAGCCATCCCAAATGCACAGCTGTTTTTCGTGCTATGGTCGAAGGAGTGCTCCTGGGTGCATATCACTTCGATAACTACAAAAGCAAAAAGAGTGAACACAAACTCCGATCAGTCACACTCAGTCTGCAGGAGTACCATGGATATGAGCTAGAGCCAGAATCGTTCGAACAAGCGCTCAATCGAGCAAAAATAGGCGCTAATGCTACCAACTATACCCGAGATATCGTCAATACTCCTCCGGATGACTGCTATCCGGAAGTGATGGCGAATTTGGCTCTTGATCTTGCCAAAAAATATGAGCTTGAGTGCACTATCCTCAAGTCAAAAGAGATCAAAAAAGAGAATATGAATGCTCTTTTGGCTGTCGCAAGAGCAAGCAGACACAAGCCAAGAGTGATACATCTCGCCTACAAACCGGAAAATCCGAAAGCAGTCATCTCGATTGTCGGAAAAGGGCTTACTTATGATAGCGGCGGACTCAGCCTCAAGTCAGCTGACTATATGGTCACGATGAAAGCGGATAAAAGCGGCGGTTCAGCAGTACTCGGTATCCTCAAAGCAGTCGCTCAAATGAAGCTTCCTGTTGAAGTTCATGGATTTATCGGCGCTGTTGAAAACATGATCGGGGGGGATGCCTACAAGCCCGATGATGTCCTAGTGGCGAAAAACGGCAAAACCATTGAAGTGCGCAATACTGACGCTGAAGGAAGGCTTGTTCTTGCCGATCTCCTCTGCTATGCCCAGCAAGAGGTAACATCAGACTATCTCTTTGATATGGCGACACTCACCGGCGCTTGCGTGGTCGGCGTAGGCAACTACACTTCAGGCGTCATGGGCAATGATCCTATGCCTACCAAAATGGTTCTCGATGCCGGTGCCGGCATCTCCGGAGAGATGGTCACAAAGCTTGATTTTAACCACTATCTTCGCAAAACGCTCAAAAGTGATATTGCCGACATCTCCAATGTCTCCAATACCCGCTATGGCGGCGCTATCAGCGCTGGGATGTTCCTTGCGGAGTTCATCGATGAAGCACACAAAGAGAAGTGGGCGCATATCGATATCGCCGGACCTGCATATGTAGAGCACACTTGGGGAGAAAATCCAAGCGGTGCAAGCGGAGCCGGAGTGAGATTGATGCTGCGGCTTTTGGAGAAAGTCTCAAGAAGAGAAGATCATCAACAGTAAGAAAGAGGTTATGCCGATTGGGTTGAATCCTCTTGGCACCCCTTACAGATACCATAAAAATTGAGTTGTGAAAACTTTGTATCAAAGGATTCCATAGGCACCAAAGAGACGATGCAAGCCTGCCCAGCCTTATCAAGCACCCTATCCTCCATACTGCCGCACACTTGACAAACAAGATGCATATGTTCCTCTTTTTTAATCTCATATTTTGATTTGGATCCTGTGAGCGGCACCTCCGTCAAAATATCTGCCTCGATGAGCATTTGGATATTCTTATAAACTGTCGCTAGCGAGATGGAGGGGTGTTCTCGTATGATATTCTCATAAATATCATCGATAGAGCTATGCCCCACACTGCCAATATATTTAAGTATTGCGAGGCGCTGAATCGTCGCCTTCAATCCTGCATGGTTTAACTGTTCACTAAAATCTTTCACACTTTCTCCTATCTTCAGTTGGCTCAATCTCAAAGCTCAGTCAACTACAAAACCTTACTCATAAGGCTTGATAGTTCACTTAA
>DZAQ01000183.1 GCA_022729615.1 Sulfurovum sp. | reverse complement strand
TATACCGTCAGCCAGCACATCGAGCAATTCCCCGCATCTATTGACTGCAAAAATTTGTGAAATCTCGATAAACACACCATACAGCACCATCCACAACGCAACATAAAAATAGTGCGATCGATAAGCGCCATAAAACAAAAGCGTCAAAACCGCAAAAGCGATAAAATGGTTGCCCTTATCATTAAATGGAGTAAGTTCCGGCACTTTTTCTAGCGGCATAACCGCAAGTATATAGATAGCGATCATTGCCAGCCAAAAGAGGAGTTTCGTGCCGCGATAGTACTCAAACACTCTGGATATACTCCATGATAAAATCCACAAAACGGTCATCGTCATTAAAGCATGGCGCTACAATGAAATCCTCATACCCGATCTTTTGGGCGATGTGACGATGTTCTATTTCGAGTTCATAGAGTGTTTCCGAATTATCAATCGTAAAAGCAATTGGACAGAGAAGCGCCTTGAGATTGGTTGGTTTTCGCAACAGATCAGCCAAATTTGGCTCCAGCCACGCTGATTTTCCCACTTTTGACTGGTAGGCAAGTTTTACTGATCGAAATCGAACCCCATGCTCCTGAAGATAAATCTTCAGCGCTGACAGATTTGCTTCGATCTGTTTTTCATAGGGATCGCCCGCTTTGATGATACTCACCGGCAAACCGTGAGCGGAGCAGATCAAGTCATACTCTGCCGGATCCTTCCCGCCCAAAGCATCCAATATCTTTTGAGCCAAAAGCGCAATGTAAGCATATGCGTCATAGTAGGGATCCAAAAGTCTGATCTTTGGGAAATATCCCTCTTTGGCACACCATGATTCTATATCTTCGAGAGAAGAGAGAGTTGTTGTGGTGGAGTATTGCGGGTACATAGGAAAAAGGAGCAGCTCCTCAACACCCTCTTCTTTGCATTTTTGAAGCGCTTTGGAGGCAAAGGGGGGCACATAGCGCATCGCCGCATATACCGGTATCGAAATCCTCTCGGAAAGCTTCCCTATAAGCTGCTGTGTCAATCCTGTCAATGGGGATTTTCCACCCAACAGTTTATAATTTTTTTTGACATCTTCGAGACGATTTTTGATGATGATATTGGCTATAAAACGACGCAAATAACGATTGACCGGCAAGATATTCTTATCAGCAAACATATTTCTCAAAAAAAGTTCAATCTCATCAAGATTATTTGCTCCCCCCATATTGAGAAGGAGAAGTGCCTGCTTCATCCTGTTCCTGTATAATAAAATGTGCTATTTTAGCATAGAGAGGGTAAAATTCTCAAATACTCTCCATCCAAAGGAATAGTGATGATCATCATCCCCGCACGAATAGGCTCTACCCGCTTCCCAAACAAGGTTTTAGCAGAGATCCAAGGTATCCCCATGGTGATACGAACGGCGATGAGAGCCAAAGAGGTAGATGAGGCTATCATCGCAACCGATTCACCGGAAGTTGTCGCGATTGCCGAAAAATACGGTATCCGAGCGATCCTCACATCCGAAAAACACCAAAGCGGCACAGACCGCATCTTTGAAGCGGCACAGATAGCAAAACTTGAAGATGATACCGTCATTATCAATCTTCAAGGCGATGAGCCTTTTATTGAGACGGAGGTTATTCAAACAATCCGCATAATGTCCGAAAAAAACAGAAGCAATCCGGAAATACTTATCAATTCAGCCTACAAACAGCTCACCAATCCTGAAGCGGACGATCCCAATATCGTCAAAGTGGTGACCGACGAGAGAGAGATTGCGCTCTATTTTTCCAGATCCAAAATCCCCTATCCCAGAGATCACCATTTTGACAGCTACAAAGGACATATTGGAATATATGGATTTACCATGCGCACGCTCAAAACTTTCTGCTCGCTTCCTCCTGCGCCGCTTGAAGAGATCGAAAAACTCGAACAGCTCAGAGCGCTCTATCATGGATACAAGATTGCGATGAGTTTGGTAGAGACGCAGAGTTTTGGTATCGATACCCAAGAGGATCTCA
>DZAQ01000182.1 GCA_022729615.1 Sulfurovum sp. | reverse complement strand
ACTCTTGAGACAGATACTTTTATCAGAAAGGATTTTAATTTTATCGCTCACTCTTTGGGGAGCAGAAAAGAGTCAGCTTCAGCGAATCCTTCAAGAATTTGCCATATAATTTATCAAATTTTTCAAAGGAAGCAAAGGTGAAAAAAGATCAACCATACTTAGAGAGCGTGCCAAACGAACAAGGATTTTTTGGGCGATTCGGAGGGGCTTTTCTCCCGCCGCAGCTTGAGGAACCATTTGCTGAGATCAGACAAGCTTATGACAAACTCTCAAAATCTTTTGAGTTTTTGCATGAGCTCAAAAAAATCAGAAAACACTATCAAGGCAGACCGACACCGATTTCATATTGCAAAAATTTGTCTGATCTTGTGGGCGGCGGGCAAATTTACCTCAAAAGAGAAGATTTAAACCACACAGGGGCGCACAAGCTCAACCACTGTATGGCTGAAGCGCTTTTGGCAAAATACCTAGGCAAAACAAAACTTATAGCTGAAACAGGCGCCGGACAACACGGCGTAGCGCTTGCAACGGCAGCTGCCTATTTTGGTCTTGAGTGTGAGATCCATATGGGTGAAGTGGATATCAAAAAAGAGCATCCCAATGTGGTGCGGATGAAAATACTAGGAGCCAAAGTCGTCCCTGCCACTCATGGACTCAAAACCCTCAAAGAAGCGGTGGATAGTGCATTTGATGCATACCTCAAAGATACAAAAAATCAACTCTTTGCCATAGGCTCAGTAGTGGGTCCGCATCCATTTCCAAAGATGGTGAGAGATTTCCAAAGTGTCGTAGGGCTTGAAGCAAAAGAACAATTTATGGAGATGACAGGAAAATTACCGGATATGGTGACAGCTTGTGTGGGTGGCGGAAGCAATGCGATGGGAATTTTTAGTGCGTTTATAGATGAGCCTGTGAAACTTTATTCGGTTGAACCAGCCGGCAGGGGAGACAAAATCGGCGAACACAGCGCTAGCCTTACCTATGGAAGCGAGGGAATAATGCATGGATTCAACTCTATCATGCTCAAAGACGAGGAAGGCAATCCTGCTCCGGTACACTCAATAGGAAGCGGGATAGATTACCCCTCTGTCGGTCCCGAGCATGCCTATTTGCATAGTATAGGACGGACAAATATTGGACTATGCAGCGATGATGAAGCAGTCGATGCGTTTTATAAACTCTCCCAACATGAAGGGATCATCCCCGCCCTTGAATCTGCTCACGCCGTAGCATTTGCCATGAAATATGCCGCAGAGCATCCCAAAGAGGCGATCCTTGTCAATCTAAGCGGTCGAGGGGACAAAGATATCGACTTTGTAGTGGAGCACTATCCTGTACCCATCAAGGGGCGGTAATCCGCTCAACCGCAAGCGCCACAGATCTCCGCGTCAAGCACGAGATGGCTTGCCAAACTCTTTACAAAAAATCGTTACAATAACAGCTACTCAAATTCATCCGACCAGGAGCAAACAATGGCAAAAGAACACTACTTCGATATATCCGCAAAGCTCGATATGATGGAGTTTAAAAATGCTTTGATCATGGCAGAAAAGGAGGTCGCTGCCCGTTTTGACTTCAAAGGCATAGTTGCCGAGTTCAATCTCAACGAAAAAGCCAAAACACTCAGCCTCAGCTCATCGGGAGAAAATAAAATCGATGCGCTCAAAGATATCTTGATCTCCAAACTCATCAAAAGGGGTATCGAAGGCAAATCCCTCGAAGAGGTCAAAAGTGAGGGGATCAGCGGCGGAAATACCAAGATCATCTACCGAATTGTCGATACCATTGACAAAGAAGAGGCAAAGAAGATCGTCAAGGCGATCAAAGACCTCAAGATCAAAGTCACTTCATCCATCCAAGGCGACGAGGTGAGGGTGAGCGGCAAAAGTATCGATGATCTTCAACAGGTTATTACTGAAGTGAAACAGCTTGAACTCAAAGCGCCGCTGGTTTTCGGGAATTTTAAATAGAGCAAACAACGGATTCGACCCAAATGTAATCTGTCAAAATA
>DZAQ01000181.1 GCA_022729615.1 Sulfurovum sp. | reverse complement strand
GCCCTTAATACAACACACTGCGAATCGCATCAGCCAAAAGAGTTTTTTCGATTTCTCGAATCTTCTCTTCATACTCCTCAAAGCTAAGAGTAGATTTTTGGATGCTGTGCCGCATGATGATCCCCCCGCCGTCCAGTTTGCTTGTCACCCAATGCACACTTGCCCCGCCCTCAGTATAGCCATCTTCATAACTCTTCAAGATCGCGCCAACCCCTTTGTGTCTTGGGAGCAGAGAAGGATGAAGATTGATCGCCGGGATAACATCCGTAAAAACGGGCGTCAAAATACGCATAAAACCTGCAAGAATTGTAAGTTTCGGATCATATCCCCGGAGCACCTCAACTACTTTTTGATCAAACAGCTCTCTGGATTCAAACTCCCTAGAATCGATCACTTCTAAAGGTATCTTGTATCGCTGCGCAATAACAATCCCCTCTGCGCTTGGATTGTTTGTCAAGGCAACTGCCGCCATCACCTCTTTTTGGTGCAGATGCTCTAAAATGTACTCCATAGTGGTACCGGTACCGCTAAATAAAATAGCGACTCTCGGAAGCATTGCTTCACGCCTCATCCAATTTTCCTATCTCCTCAACCAAATCAGTCGGCAGCATCCCATAGCTCGCACCTTGATATTTTTTTGCAGCCATACAAAGTGCCAACGAGCCTTGGATTGCCGCATCTTTTGCGCTCTCTCCCTGTGCCAGCAAAGAGACGATCAAACCGCTCAATACATCCCCGCTGCCCCCTTTGCTGAGTTTTGACGAACCAAGAGGATTGATCCAGACCTTGCCATCGTGCGCTATAACCATATTTGCCCCCTTCAACAGCAAAACAACTTCAGGAAAACGGGATGAGAACTCTCTTGCAAGAGCAAAACGCTCTTTTTGGATCTCCGATACACTGAGTCTCCTGCCGGCAACGATCTCCCACATTGCGGCAAACTCTTTGGGGTGAGGGGTCAATACGATCGAGCGTCCTTTTTGACTCACAATAGAGAGAATATGTTCCGAATAAAAGCTATCCGCATCAAGCAAGATCGGAAGGCTGCTCTCTATGATATGCTTCTGCAAAAACTCTTTATCAAAAGAGTCGCCAAGACCCATACCAAGAGCAATAGCCGTGCTGTTTGCCGGCATTTGCTTCGCTTGCATAAGGAGACAAGGAGTCTGCACCCTTGAGCGTGCAACCAGCGTCACCAAACCGGCTCCAAACCTCAGCGCCGACAAGCCGGACAAAATAGCCGCCCCCTCTTTGTCGCCGCACAAAATAGCCGCATGGCCATAGGTGCCTTTGTGCGTCGCGCCGGTTTGTTTGCGTGAAGGAAGGTGTAAATCACCCTCTTCGAGCACATAGGTATCACTTGCAGTCTCATAGAGCTGCCGCGCCACGCCCAAATCAGCACAGATAACCTCTCCGACAAACTCTTTCGCCTCATCGAGATAGAGCGCCTCTTTGAGCGCGCCCATCGTCACCGTCACATCGGCCCTAAAAGCTACGGGCGAGAGTTGTCCGGACTTATTGATGCCGCTAGGGATATCGCAGGCGATCTTGAAACCCCCGGGCCGGTTCATCTCCTCGATAAGCTGACAACTTTCCGTATCAAGCTCTCGGTTGAGTCCTGCGCCAAAGAGCGCATCGACGACCACATCGACCCTTTCGCCGGCTTGACCGATCGTTTCAATCGGCTGTACGCCAACCATTTTTGTTCTTGCTAATTGCAGCTTTGCCATAGGAGACTTCGCACCAAAAGGAGCCACGAGCGTCACCCGGTAGCGCGGATGCAAGAGACGAGCCAACACCATCCCGTCCGCACCGTTATTGCCCGAACCGGCCATGATGAGAATAGAAGCATCATCACCAAAGCGCTCTTTGATGAAAGTTGCCATCCCCATAGCAGCATGCTCCATCAAAATATCTTCATTCAAACCAAAAAGCTCATAGCATCGCTCATCTAAAGCATAGCAATCTTGAAATACTTTTTGCACAAAAATCCTTTTTCGTTTGGTTGCAAGAGTG
>DZAQ01000054.1:1695-8431 GCA_022729615.1 Sulfurovum sp. | reverse complement strand
GCCTCTTAGTCGAGTTAGATTATAATGATTGGATTTTAAAGTACTTCTAAAATCAGATTGCCGCGCTTCGCTCGCAATGACAAATTACCGTCACTGCGAGACTTCAAAAGGGTGCAGGAGTCTATTTATTGGTTTTTAGAGGTGTTCTTTATCAAGATGTATTATTTGACAGGATGAGAAAGATTGAAGATTTTACAATTTGGTAAATTTTATTATCCTACCTTTGGAGGTATGGAGCGAGCAATGTTTGAGATCACAGAGGGTCTCAATGCGCAGAATATTGAGTGTAATGTTCTCTGCTCCAATACCAAGCCCGTCAATGAAGAGTCCTTTTTTGAAAACTATACCGTTTTTCGTACAGCCTCTTATGGGGTCGTCAATTCAGCCTCCGTCACTCCAAATCTCATCCGAAAACTCTGGCAGCTCTCTGAAAAATATGACATAATCCATGTGCACCATCCCGATCCGACAGCATTTTTGGCTCTTTTTCTCGTCCGCCCCTCTAGCAAGATTATTATTCACTGGCAATCCGATATCGTCCGGCAAGCAACTATGATCAAATATTTCATGCCATTACAAAACTGGGTACTAAAGCGGGCTGATGCCATTATCGTAGCTACCCAAGAGTATGCGGACCACTCTGAACATCTCCAGCCATTCAAAGAGAAAATAGCGATCGTCCCCATCGGTATCTCCAGCAGCGCATTTCAAACAGACCAAGCCAAAATAGATGCCATCAAAGAGCGTTACAAAGACAAAAAGATCATCCTTGCCTTTGGCAGACTCGTCACCTATAAAGGGTTTGATATCCTGATCGAATCGGCGCAATATCTGAGTGATGATTGTGTCGTCCTGATAGGAGGAGGCGGACATGAAGCCGAAAATCTCTCAAATCTGATCCGACACTATCAGCTCGAAAATAGGGTCATACTGCTTGGACACATTCCGGAAGAGGAGAAGTACAACTATTTTGAAGCTGCTACCCTCTTTTGCCTTCCCTCTGTCACCAAAGCAGAGGCGTATGGGGTAGTTCTTTTGGAAGCGATGGCATTTGGCAAACCGATCGTCTCAAGCAAGATCACAGAGTCCGGAATGAGCTGGGTCAATCAAGACAATATCACAGGGATACAAGTCGATCCCAAAGCGCCCAGAGAGCTCGCATCCGCAATCCGGCGAATATGCGATGATCCCGAACTGTATGAAACTTTTTCTACAAATGCACTCCAAAGATATCAAAATGTCTTTACCAGAGAGAGCATGATAGATGCGCTCATCCGACTCTACCGCAAGGTTCTCAAAAGTGCCTAGCGGTAGCGTATCAATACCAAAATGAATGACAACTCCCGCAAAGCCCTCTTTCTGGATAGAGACGGCATTGTCAATGTCGATCATGGATATGTCTCAAAAATAGAAGATTTTGAATTTTCAGATGGAATTTTTGAGCTATTACACCTTTTTTTGGACAATGGATATCTGCTTTTTATCATCACCAACCAATCAGGCATCGGGCGGGGATACTATTCTGGGGACTCCTATGAGAAACTGACCTCTTGGATGCTTGCAAGATTGAGCGAACAAAATATCGCCATCTCGGGGGTTTACCACTGTCCCCACACACCAGAGGAGTCGTGCCGCTGCCGCAAACCTGATACAGGCATGATAGATCAAGCGCTTGCTTGGTTCCCGATTGACTTGAAACACTCATGGATGATCGGAGACAAACCAAGCGATATAGAGTTGGCGCACAATGCTTTGATCGGCAATACGATCTATATCGGTGATACCTGTTTCATGGACGCCACCCTTTGCTTTGCTTCCGTAAAAGAGTGCGCGGAGTATCTTCAAGCAAATCAAGGTAAAATAGTATCAAACAAATAGAAAAGTGAAAAAATGAAATATATTCAAAAGCAGTTGAATGACAAAACCATTCTTATTACTGGTGGAGCAGGTTTTATCGGCTCCAACCTTGCATTGTATTTCCAAGAGCATCACCCGGGCTGCAAGGTTGTTGTTTTTGATGCGTTTCGCTCCACAGAACACTTTTCCAACGGCAATCTCAAGAGTTTTGGGCACTTCAAGAATCTTATCGGCTTTGACGGAGAGGTGATCAGCGGTGATATCAATGACAAAAAAGCGCTCAAAAAACTACGAGATGAGTACCATTTTGATTATATCTTTCATCAGGCGGCTATCTCAGACACCACGGTACTCGAACAAGACCTCATGGTCAAAACCAATGTCAACGCCTTCAAGGATCTGCTTGACCTAGCGCTTCTGCACCGTGCCAATATGGTCTATGCCTCCTCGGCAGCCACCTATGGAGATGCTCCAAGTCCGCAAAAAGTCGGCTGCGAAGCGCCCAGCAATGCTTATGGCTTCTCCAAGCTCATGATGGATAATATCGCCAGAGAGTATATGCAAAAGCAAAAAAAGATTTCGATAGTCGGGCTGCGCTACTTCAATGTCTATGGCGCACGCGAGTATTTCAAAAACAAAACCGCCTCAACCGTGATCCAATTTGCCCATCAGATGCTCTTTGGCAAAGCGCCCAAGCTTTTTGAAGGGTCTGACAAAATCCTGCGGGATTTCATCTATATCGAAGATGTCATCCAAGCCAATATCAAAGCGATGCACCCCAAAAAATCCGGCATATACAATGTCGGCACAGGGCTAGCCCGCTCTTTTCAAGATATTTGCGATATCCTCCAGCATGAACTCCAGAGCAATTTCGCGATAGAGTATATCCCCAATCCCTATATCGGTCAGTACCAATTTCATACCGAGGCAGATATCGCCGATACGGTAGAAAATTTGGGATATCAGCCCAACTTCACCCTCGAAGAGGGGATCAAAGCCTATCTTCCGGAGATAAAACGCCTCTTTGATACGGAGGTCTCTCTTGGATAAATTCCGTCAAAAGAGGAGACATTTCGCCGTCATCGGCGATATCATGATCGACCACTACATTTGGGGCAAATGCGATCGCATCTCTCCTGAAGCCCCCGTGCAGGTACTCGAAGTCTCCAAAGAGAGCAGACTTCTTGGCGGCGCAGGCAATGTCATCAACAACCTTATCGCGCTTGACGCTGATGTCTCAGTCTTTGCGGTTATCGGTGATGATGCGGAGGGTATCTTGACAGACCGGCTTCTCCAGAATGCGGGCGCTTCATGCACCGCTCTCATCCGCCAAAAAGATCGCGTGACGACCAAAAAGAGCCGTCTTATCGCCTCAAATCAACAAATTATCCGCTTTGACGACGAGAGCAAAGAGGAGATCAGCGGGGAGTCACAAGAGAAGATTCTCTCACTGCTAGAGGCAAATATGCAGTGCTATGACGCTATCTTGCTTTCAGATTACGGCAAAGGGGTCATCACAGAGACTCTAAGCCAAGCCGTCATCACTCTAGCTTCCAAGCATAACAAGCCCATACTTGTTGACCCCAAAGGGGATGACTATAATAAATATAAAGGCGCTACCCTCCTCACACCAAACAAAAAAGAGGCGTCCCAAGCTTCCAAAATAGAGATAAAAGACAGAGCGAGCCTAGAGCGAGCCGGTTTCAAGCTCAAAAATGATCTTTCGTTGCAGTATGGAGTGATTACGCTGAGCGAAGAGGGAATCGCCATCTTTGATCAAGATTTGCAGATCATCCCCACAGTGGCTAGAGAGGTGTACGATGTCACAGGTGCGGGAGATACTGTACTTGCCTCTTTGGGGATCGCATTGGCAAACGGACTTGATATCATCGAAGCATGTAAATTTGCCAACAAAGCCGCAGCAATTGTCGTCGCCAAGATCGGATCCGCTACAGCTACACTCGATGAGATCGAAGAGTATGACCATTCGCTCAATAGAGGCGACATCGCTAACAAGATCAAAAATAGAGCCCAGATAGAGCGCATCACAAAGCGGCTCCATGCGCAAGGTCGTCAAATTGTCTTCACAAATGGCTGCTTTGATATCCTCCATCGTGGACACGCGAGCTATCTCCAGCATGCGAAAGCGCTCGGTGATATACTCATCGTCGGCATCAATGAAGATGCCAGCATCCGGAGGCTCAAAGGGGAGAGCCGCCCCATCAACCCACTTGAGGATCGCGCCTATCTGCTCGCCGCGCTAGAGAGTGTCGATTTTGTCGTGCCTTTTGGTGAAGATACCCCTTATGAACTCATCAAAATCATTCAGCCTGATATTCTCGTCAAGGGTGCAGACTACAAGGACAAGGTAGTTGTCGGAAGCGATATCGTCCCCAAAGTCGAACTGATCGAATTTGTAGAGGGGAAAAGTACCAGCTCCGTCATCCAAAAAATCACACAGAACGGAAGTTGCTAGCCGGCCAAGGAGGCAAAAATGCTCCAATCAATGATACTTCAAGAGCTCGAAGCTCACCAAAGAACTCTCGATGCGCTCATTGGCGGGCTTATCCCCGATATTGAACAGGCTTCACTCCTCGCTATCGAGACCCTCAAAAGTGGCAACAAGATCCTCCTGTGCGGCAACGGCGGCTCTGCAGCGGACGCACAGCATATCGCAGCAGAACTCTCAGGACGCTACAAAAGTGATCGCAGAGGGCTTAGCGGGATCGCCCTCACGACAGACACTTCGGCGCTTACCGCCATCGCCAATGATTTTGGATTTGAGAGAGTCTTTGAGCGTCAGGTAGAGGCTTTGGCAAGGAGCGGGGATCTGCTGATCGGTATCTCCACAAGCGGCAATAGTCCCAATATCCTGCTAGCACTCCAAAAAGCCAAAGAGCTTGGCTGTCATACGCTAGGATTGAGCGGAAGAGGCGGCGGACAAATGAATGAAATATGTGATCTCAATGTTATCATCCCATCCGATGATACTCCGCGCATCCAAGAGATGCACATCTTTATCGGGCATACGATTTGCCAAGCGATCGATAATGCTTTTTAGAAATCATTTTTGATAAAACCGTAACACTCCTCCCAATTCCCCTCTTTGCCGCTGATGTGCGCCTTCTCTTTGGAGATGAGCTGCCATTGCAATTGTCCACATCTCTCTTCAAAAGATCGCATCGAGGCATCGATCGCCTCCCTATCTTTGACTACCCCGTTTCTGTCCCGCTTCGCTTCGCGTCCGACCTGAAACTGCGGCTTAAAAAGAATGATTATATACCGGGCAGCAAATCTGTCAATGGCATCCAAGATACGCTCAAGCGGGATGAATGAGACATCGCAGGTGATGATATCAAATCTCTTTTGGCTCACAAAAGTGCGGATATCGGTATTTTCAAAGAGCCTCACTCTCTCATCCTCGCGGAGAGAGTGATGGAGCTGACCGCTTCCCACATCGACGCAAGTGACGCTTTGTACCTCATTTTCAAGCAGTATTTGCGTAAAGCCGCCCGTGCTTGAGCCGATATCAAGAGCCTCAAGACCCCTCAAGCTCCATCCAAGTGTGGGTAAAAATCCTTTGAGCTTGAGCGCCGCGCGGCTGACATACCGCGCCACATCCGCGACCTCTACCTTCATTGTTTCATCCACCTCGAACGAAACCTTTTCGATAATCTTTCCGTTGACGGCCACGCTCCCCTCTTTGATGAGCTGCTGCGCCTTGGTACGGCTTTGCGCCAAACCGGACTCTTGCAAAAAGCGATCAAGCCTCATCGAACCGACATCCGTTCATCGCGGACAATATGACTCTTTGCCTTCTTGGTCAATGAAGAGATAGGCAGAGTATCAAAACTCTCCAAATCAGCCCAAACCACCTCTTGGGCGCAACTGTCTATCGCGTAAAGGGCAACATTGAGGCGATATTTTGTATAGGAGTGTTTGTAGCTTCCCAAAAGATCTTCATCGATAGGATCCACACTGGGCAGCTCATACATACCCCTATACATTGTGCCTGTTGCCGGCGTAAGCGCTATTTTGCCATCTTGGATCCACACGCCGTAGAAGAGCTCTAGGGACTCATACTCTTTTTTCTTGGTATGGGTAAATTGCATGGGATACTCTTTGCCTTCACATCCATCCTGAAGCGGACAGAGTGAGCATTGGGGAGTTTTGGGCAGACAGACCATCGAACCCAGATCCATCAAGGCAAGATTGTGACTACGCGTTTGATTTGGATTCAAAAACTCCTCAGCTTTTTGCCATACCAAGCGATCATCTCCGCTGCCCAGAGCAAAAAATCGCCTGAGTACTCGAGCGATATTCGTGTCAACTACCGGGATAGTTTGATGATACCCGAAACTGCATACCGCACTTGCGGTATATCGACCGATTCCGGGGAGTTTCATGAGTTTTTTGGGGCAATCAGACAAAAACCCGTTTGATTGTTTTGCACATTCATGAAGATTTCTTGCCCTAGAATAGTATCCAAGTCCGCTCCACAAAGCCAACACCTCATCCAAAGGCGCATTTGCCAGCTCCTCAAGAGTAGGAAACCTCTCCAAAAACTTCGGATAGTACTCCTCTTGCACCCTATTTACCTGAGTTTGCTGGAGCATAACCTCGCTGAGATAAATAGCATAAATGTCATTTGTATTTCGCCATGGCAACTCATGTCTGCCGTGATGCTCATACCAAGAGAGGAGTTTGTCGTGAATATTTTTCATAGAAATATTATAACATCCACATCCTCCCAAGTAACTTTCCAGTAAAGCTTGCCTACAATAGCTTCACAACAAGCAGAGACAACTGCCTAAAATATAATCAATATTTTTATTGCTTCTCTCAAAAATTTATACTATTATTTAATCACAAAAAGCCC
>DZAQ01000054.1:0-1595 GCA_022729615.1 Sulfurovum sp. | reverse complement strand
ACACCTGAACGATTTATGATCCGTGTCCGTATCGCCGGAGGACAGCTCAGTGTCGCACAAGCCACTGCATTGGCCAATGCCGCCAAACTCTATGGACAAGACTATATCGATATCACCACCCGTCAGCAAGCAGAATTGCGCTATATCTCTATCGAAGAGTTACCTGAAGCTCTTGCATTGCTCGAAAGCGTGGGACTTACGAGCTACCAGACGGGGGTGGACAATTTCCGCAATATCCTCATCGATCCGCTCGATGGTTTGGCATACGATAACATTATTCCTTGCTTTGGGATACTCCAAGAGATCCAAAGTGTTTTTTTGAAAAACGATGAGTGGATCACCCGACTTCCTCGCAAATTCAACATCGGCATCAACGGCTCGTTGTCCAATCGTTGTAATATTTTTGGACAGGATCTTGCTTTGACGCTGGCACAAAAAGATGGTATTTATGGGTTCAATCTCTTCTTGGGAGGTCGTGTTGGAGTACTCGCCAAAAATGCCGATATGTTTGTGTTGCCCTCTCAAGCCAAAGCCGTTTTTATGGCGGTGGCAAGCCTCTTTAAGCGTTTTGGATTTAGAGACAACCGCAACAAAAATCGTCTCGTTTTTCTCATCGAAGCGGTGGGAATGGCAGAGTTTAGAGAGGCTATCATTGAAGAGTTGGGTCACGCTATGCCAAGAGCGGGCGAAACCCTATCGCAACTCGAAGGGGGTGACCACTATGGCAAAATTGCCCTCAAAGATGGCTCGTTTGCCCTCTATGCCGCCGTCCCTAGCGGTGTATTTAGCGGCAGTGATCTGACCGATGCTGCCAAAATAGCCAGCGCCCAAAACGGCGCTATTCGTCTCACTATCGAGCAAAACCTCATCATCACAGGTGTTAGCGACGAAAATGATGCCCTCAAATCGCCGCTGTTTGCCAAATACCCCAACCATCCATCATCTTATATGGCAAACCTTATCGCCTGTGCCGGAAGTGAACATTGTCCGTTTGGTGTCATACCCGGGAAACCGGATGCGATAGAGATGGGAGAGTATTTAAGCCGCACCGTCCCGATCGACAATGCCAAAATCCGCCTCTACTGGTCGGCATGCATCAAAGGCTGCGGCATCCACGGCGCAGGCGATTTGGGCTTCTTGGGGTGCAAAACCAAACACAACGGCGCAACCGTGCCGGGTGTTGATATATTTATCGGCGGAACTCTCAGTGGTGATGGCGGCGAGGGGCATCTATTGCTTAAAGGGGTGGTGCTCGAACATGCGCGCGAATATGTAGCCGAACTGATGCGCCAATACCGTGATTTGCGCTCACCCAAAGAGTCGATGGAGCATTTTATCATCCGCTTGCAATCTCGTTATAGCAACTACTCTATCGCCTTTTTGATATTTTGGAATCGACTTATCCGTTCTCAAAACTTGACCTCATTTGTTGACTTTTCCCTCGCCACTAAAGGAGGCAGTCACAATGAGAGTGATGAGATTTTTGCTTTTGGAGTCCAGCTGATACATCGCCTTACAGGGGCAAAACCCTATAGTCCTGCCATAATATTTGGAGAATCCACCAAGCCGTTTCGTTTTAACACTAAAACCATCAG
>DZAQ01000053.1 GCA_022729615.1 Sulfurovum sp. | reverse complement strand
ATGGAACGCATACAAAATGAGGGTACAGACAACTTTTTAACTTACATAAACGCCAACAGTGAAGCCGTAACCGCGACATTGAGCGATTCTACCCCTCGGCGCATCGGTATCGATAAAGCTTCATTGCTCATATCCGCAATCTCTTTGCTCACCCCTTCTGACTCATTACCCAGTACAAAAATCGATTTTGGAGCGTAGCTCATCTCTTTGTAGTCTTGGGCGGCGCTCGAAGAGAGTGTATAAACTTTGGCGCTATTTTTTTGAAACTCTTTCAGTGTCTCTAAGAGATTGTCCGTTTTGATGATAGGGAGTCTAAAGAGCGTTCCCGCACTCGCTTTGATCGCGAGAGGGGAGATCTTGGCGCTTTTTTTGATCGGTAAAATAATGGCATCGATATTCCCCGCCGCGCATGATCGGATGATCATCCCGAGATTTTGCGGATTGTGTATCCCATCGAGCGCTATGATACGAAAACTCTCCTTCTTGTGAAAAAACTCCGGCGCATACTCCGTCTCGCTCAAAATGATATCAAGTGCGACCCCCTGATCTTGCTTGGCATTTTTTGATATTCGAGAGAGTCTGTTTTTGTCATGATAGGCTATCGGAACTCCCCTGGCGGTTGCCATTTTTACCATATCATCGATTTGGAGTGATGGACGATTGGATATTGAGAGATGGAGCTTGTGGAGCATGAGACTCTCATCCTCCAAAGCCTCTGAAACCGCATTGCGACCGTAAATAGTCAAGAGTTTTTCAAAAAAACTCTTTTTTGCCAAATATTCAGCTGAGTCCTCGGATATGGGCGCAGAAGATGAAGTTTTTATTTTAATTCACCATTCCAAGCGATATGCGATTTGCCATCCTCATCGAAGAGCACCGCCGGCATACCCATGATATTGTAGCCGCTATCAACATAATGGATCTCGCCTGTAACACCCGAACTAAGATCAGAGAGAAGATACATTCCCGAGTTGCCGACCTGTTCGATCGTTACATTCTCCCTCAGCGGCGCATGGGCAGCGTTCCATTTGAGCAGGAAGGAGAAGTCACCGATACCAGCCGCGGCAAGTGTCTTGATGGGACCGGCAGAGATGGCATTGACCCGAATCCCGTCTTTGCCGAGATCTTCAGCCAGATACTTGACCGTCATCTCCAGAGCTGCCTTGGCTACCCCCATGAGATTATAATTTGGGATATGTTTGACGCCCCCATAGTAGGAGAGTGTCAACACCGAAGAAGAAGAGGAGAGAATCGGTTTGAGCTCCCGAACAACCTCGATAAGCGAATAGACAGAAATATCCATCGCTACGCCAAAAGCATCTTTTGGAATATCCACAAACCGTCCGCTCAACCCCTCTTTGGGCGCAAAAGCGATAGAGTGCACGATAAAATCGATCTGCCCCATATCCCTCTCAAGCGCCTCCCCCAGTGCGACGATCTCTTCAGGTCTGCTCACATCACAAGGATAGAGTCTCGTCCCACACTCAAGCTCTTCGGCGATCGGTGCCAGCTTCTGCTCAAAGCGATCATTGAGAAATGTGATCGCCATCTGCGCACCCTGCTCTTGACACGCCTTCGCGATACCGTACGCAATAGATTTTTTGTTGGCGATCCCCAAAATGACGCCTTTTTTGCCCTTCATGATCATATACAACCCCCAATAAAATGTAGCAAAATATTATCATAATTACGATAGAATTTAGATTATGAAAAAGATACTTATCATCGATACCGGCGGGACATTCAACAAACAATACAATCCTATCGAAGGATTTTTAGAGGTCGATAGCGGCTCACAAGCACTGTTGGATATCTCTCAAAAGTGGCAGACAGAATTTGAGATTCTCTCTATTATCGGCAAAGACAGCCTAGAGTTCACGAGCGGCGATAGAGTATTGCTTTTGGGTACTATTAACCTCTCGGATTATGAGGATATTATCGTGATTCACGGCACAGATACGATGGATACCACCGCCGCCTATCTCGCAGATGCCGAAATGGAAAAGAGGGTTCTGCTTACCGGGGCGATGACCCCCTACTCGATCGATCCGGTTGAAGCCGTTGCCAATTTTGCATCTGCTTTTGGATATATACAGCTGCTTCAAGAGAGTGGTATCTATATCGCGATGCATGGGATCATCGCCCCTTATGACAAGATCGCAAAAGAGAGAAAAATCGGGAGATTTGTAGCAAACAACACAAAGGATACAACAGCATGAAACTCGGTGTCAATATAGACCATATAGCCGTTCTAAGAGAAGCAAGACAAGTGAATGATCCAAATCCCCTCGATGCGCTCCCTATCTGCAAACTCGCCGGAGCTGATCAGATCACGATCCACCTGCGTGAGGACAGAAGACATATACGAGATCATGACGCAAAAAATATCATCGCCCACTCGTCGCTTCCGATCAACCTTGAGTGTGCCGTAGCGCCCGAGATCATCGATATCGTCACCCGCCTCAAACCGCATCGCGCCACTATAGTTCCCGAAAAACGCGAAGAGGTAACCACTGAGGGGGGACTAAGCGTCACCGGTAAACAAAAGAGTCTCAAAAAGGCTATAGAGCAGCTCCAAAAACATGAGATCGAGGTCTCTCTCTTCATCGATCCGACATTTGAGAGTATCGAGGCGGCACACTCCCTGGGTGTAGAGTGGATCGAGTTTCATACCGGCAAATACGCCAATATCTATGCGATGCTTTATAGCAATTTAGGCAACACCCCTTATGCTATCCCCACCCTCGATCTCCCGCGAGCGGAGCTTGCAAAAATGCTCCATGACGAACTCAAGACACTTCGATGTCTCAGTGGCGATGCCGCGGAGATGGGGCTTAGGGTCGCTGCAGGACATGGTCTCAATTACCAAAATGTACAAGAGATCGTAGCTATCGAGATGATCGAAGAGCTCAATATCGGTCAGTCTATCATTGCCCGTTCCATATATACTGGTCTTGAGCAGGCTATTGCAGATATGCGCGCTTTGCTGATACGATAACCTGATGAAGAAAATCGCGGTCAGCATCGGCGACCTCAACGGGATCGGGATCGAACTGGCACTCCGAAATCACACCAGTCTCTCCAAAGCGGCGGAGATCTATTATTGCATCGACCAAACCATGCTTGCACAAGCGGCAAATCTGCTGCATATCCCCATTCCCGAGAATTTTCAAACCGTTGAAAATAGTGCTGCGCCCTTCACTATCCAACCAGGCACTATTGACGCACAGAGCGGAGCCTACAGTTACGCCTCTTTTCAAAAGGCAGTCAATATGGCAAAAGAGAGCGAAGTAGATGCCATTGTCACGCTCCCGATACACAAAAAAGCCTGGGAGCTAGCCGGTATCAGCTACAAAGGGCATACTGACGCGCTTCGTGACCTCTTCGATGCAGAGGCGATCATGATGCTTGGATGCCCTCAAATGTATGTAGCGCTCTTTACGGAGCATATCCCGCTGCGAGATGTAGCCAATAGCATCACCGAAACAGACCTCACTCGATTTTTACTCGATTTTTACCAAACGCTCAAACCCCAAAATAGTGTCGCCGTCCTGGGAGTCAATCCGCATGCAGGAGACGGCGGCGTGCTTGGCGATGAGGAGCGTATCATCGAAAAGGCGATCCAAAATGCGCACTGCTCTATCGGGTATCATATTTTTGATGGTCCCCTTGTCCCTGATGTGGCTTTCATACCGCAAACAAGAGCACACTATACACACTACATCGCGATGTACCATGACCAAGGTCTCGCTCCGCTCAAGGCGCTCTATTTTGATGAAGGGATCAATATCTCTCTCAATCTTCCGATTCTCCGCACATCCGTCGATCATGGCACAGCGTTTGATATCGCATATAGCGGGAGCAAACTGAGTAGCCTAAGCTATCAAAATGCCATAAAATATATCTTGGAATCAGCAATCATCCAATAAATTTCACTCCTCGTTTTTGTCAAAATCTTCGACTATGACACCCCACGAGACCATCTGATCAAATGTCCCCTCGGCGGCAACCTCTCCTGCACGAATAAGATAGATATAATCCGCCTGTTTGATCGTCGTCGTACGGTGCGCGATAATGATCGTCGTACGCCCTTCCATAAATGTCTTGAGCGTATCATAGAGATAAAATTCCGTTGCGTTATCCATCGCCGAGGTTGCCTCGTCAAAAATGATTATTTTGGGATCAGAGAGGATCAAACGGGCTATTGCAAGCCGCTGCCTTTGACCTCCGGAGAGACGGACGCCATTTTTGCCGATACGGGTATCAAGACCGTTTTCTAGTTTGCGGATGAACGAATCGAGCTGCGCGGCTTTGAGCGCGGCATGGATCTCCTCATCGTTTTTCTCTTTGGAGAGTGTAAGATTCATGCGGATCGTATCGTTAAAAAAGAGTGATTGCTGCAGCATAAGAGCCACATTGCCTCGTATGATGGGCAGACCGATCTTTTCTATCGGTATCCCGTCATAAAGAACCTCCCCGCTATGCACAGGATAGAACCCGACCATCATTTGCGCCAATGTCGTTTTGCCGCTCCCGCTTGGACCGATCAGTGCAACCTTTTTGCCCTTCTGTGCGACAAGCGACACATTATGCAGCACCTCTACGCCGTTTCCATAAGCAAAAGTGATATTTTTCAGTTCGATGGAGGTGGTCCCAACATCCTTGAAGGGGTCGATGAGCTGGGGATAGTTGGGTTCTTTTTCGAGACTCAGTATCTGGTTTATCCGATCGAGCGCTGGTTTGGTATTATGGTAGCCCAAAACTGCTCCCATCAACTGCTGGATCGGACCTGCCATAGTGGAGAGATAAAACAAAAATGCGATCATCAAACCGATAGAGAGATCAGAATAGGCTACCGCGATGATCCCAAAAAGCCGGAAGATATCAAGCGCCATATTGGTCAAAAGCGCCGATGCACTTGCCGCTACAGAGGATTTATAATTGTACGCGACAGAGGTCTCTTCTATCTTTTTGGCATGCCCAAGCATCCTTTGAAAAAAGTTCTGCTCCTGATTGCTCGCACGCACCTGGATAAAGAGCTCCATCACCTCATTCAAGAGATTGTGGTAGCTGTCATACGCCTCATGCTTTTGGCGCATCAACTCTCCCGTTCTGCGCCCAAGCAAGCGAGGAAAACCCAAAAATACAGGATAAAGCAGGAAAACCAACAGTGCAAGCATCCAGTTCATCCAGAGCAAAATCCCGATCACCCCGATCGACATCAGCAGAGCGCTGATAAACTGCGTCGTCATGTGCTCAGTAAAGCTCCCGATACTCTCCACATCGTTGACTGTCTTTGAGGCGATCCCACCCACTTTGAGCGACTCATACTCACCCAGAGAAACCTGCTCAAGATGACTCAGTATCCTATGGCGAAGTTGATAATTTACCCTCTGCGTCACCTTGGCAGCATACAAGTTTTTTTTATTTTGTGCCAAAAAGGAGCCATAACGCATCACGATCACAACGAACATCATTATCGCGACATATGCCCATTTCGGCACATCTCCAAAAATCCCCCCAATGAGTGCAGTAATTTTCCCGGGGTGATCGAGCAGTATCTCATCTATCAAAAGGGGGATCATCATTGGAAGCGGCAAAATGAGCAGTGTAGCCAAGATTCCATAGAAATTGACCCGAAAAAAATCACTTTTTTGTGATCTCACTTCATCAAAAAGTGTTCTAAAAGTATAGCGTTCCATCAAAAACTTAAGCTCCCCAACAATAATCAATCAAATAAACTCATTCCAAAGTGGAAATTTGAGCTATCGTCTCTTGGAGTGATGCCATATCTGAAATCACAAAATGCGGCTTGCTTGTCGCCCGTTTATTGAGCCCCTTGAGGATGCCGCCATGACCAAATTCGATATAGCAGTCCACCTCATCGTCAAAATGAGCAATTGACTGCTTATAGAGCACCGGTGAGACCAGCTGCTTGGGGAGCAGTTCAAGCGCTTCTGTTTTGGTACCATATCTCTTGGCTGTGACATTGGAGACCACCGGGGCGATGAAAGTGTCACGAAGCATTTGCGAGAGCTTCTGAGTCAACGGGACTACTGCGCTCTCAAGAAGCGGACAATGGCTCGCAACCGACATATTGAGCAGCAGCGCCCTTTTTGCCTTTGCCTCTTTGAGTATCGGCTCTAGCTTGACCAAATCCGCTTTATAACCTGCTATGACGATCTGACCCTGCGCATTATAATTCACCGGCCAGACTTTGAGCCCATTGTCTCGTTCTTGCCGGCAGAGAGACTCCACAATCTCATCTTCCAATCCCAGTACCACCATCATTCCGACATCTTCACCTTCACACGCTTTTGCCATTAGCTTGCCTCGCAGATTGACAAGTTCTACGGCGTCTATAGCATCCAGCGCGCCCACACTCACCAGAGCGGAAAATTCACCCAGAGAGTGACCCAAAGCATAGTAGGGTTTGATGTTTGTCGCATCTTCGAAAAGTCGATGCGCGATAGCGCTCACTAGCAAAATTGCAGGCTGCGTGAACTCCGTCTTTTCCAAATCATCATTTTGAGTAAAAAGCAATCGCTCAAAATCTATCCCGGTTCGCTCGCTTGCCTGAGCAAACATCTCCCTAGCAACACTGCTCTTGTCAAAAAAATCCTGCCCCATTCCAATAGCTTGTGAACCCTGCCCGGGGAATAAAAACGCACACTTGATAGACATCATCGCTCCTTTATGTGATAGTATGATTTTAGCCAAACCTAGGTGAGTAACGGCTTTATATCTTGCATGCCAATGCTGCCTCCACCATCCCTCTGGCTGTTTGCCCCATACTGACGATAATCTCATATTGCGGAAAAAGTTTTTCTAGTCTCTCTTTCTCTGCGAAACGATCAACTTTGATGACCACATTGGCATTCGGCGCTGTTTTTTGCAGGGCATCGCATGCAAGATGGAGCTTCTCCATATTATCGAGGGCTACAATCACCATTGCCGCCTCTTTGATATTTACAGATTCGAGAATACTCTTTTTGGTAGCATTCCCGAAAATCACATTTTTACCCTCCTGCTGCGCCTCTTTGACATTGGTAATATTACTCTCGATAGCGATATATTCCAACCCCATCTTTTCGATCTTTTCAGAGATATTGCGTCCCAAACGCCCAAATCCAAGAATAACAATATGTTCGCTGTAGCCGGCAACACTACTGTTATTTGGTTTTATCTGCGATTCCCCAAGAATTTTATCTGCGATTTTTTCTAGATTTTTCAACACAAATGGCGTAGCGATCATGGAAATAATGATTGTCGAGATCAAAATATGAGAAAATATCGGATCAACCAACTTGCTGGATGATGCCAATTCAAAAATAACCAACCCAAACTCTCCAAACTGAAAAAGGGTAAGCGCTGCCTTGATCGCGATCCGATCTCCGGCTCTCCATCGTAATATCATATAGATAATTGCTATTTTGATAAGAGCCAAAAAGATCAAGAGACCCAGAATCACCCAAATATATTGCCAAACGAGTGCAAGATCAATCTGCATCCCAATAGTAATAAAAAAGATACCCAAAAGCAGATCTCGAAAAGGGATCAAATCGGCTTCAACCTGATGTTTATACTCCGTCTCAGCGATGATCATCCCGGCAATAAATGCCCCCAAAGAGTAAGGAAATCCCAGATTGTGCGCCAGCATTGAGGAGCCCATCACCAAAAAGAGTATTGAGCCTATAAATATCTCATCCGAGTTGCTTTTGACAACTGAACGCAAAAAATATTCCAAAATATACTTTCCAAATATCCACAAAACAACTATCAATATCAATCCGTCAATAGTTGTCTGTAAAAGAAGTGCGCCCAGCGAGAGATTATCGCTCGAATAGACGGTGATCATCAAGAGGATCGGCACCACCATCAAATCTTGAAAAACCAAAATCCCAAGAGCTCTTCTTCCGTACTCGTAACCGATATTTCTATTACTATTGAGGATTTTCAACACAATTGCTGTCGAAGAGAGAGATAGCGCCGCAGCAATAACTATCATTGGCTTCACATCGATACCAAAGAGGGTATTGCCGATGAGAAAAAAGAGGAGCATACTCAATCCAAACTGTAAACCACCATATAAAAATACCTCTTCATGTCGTCTCACAAGATGACGCATTGAAAATTCCAATCCGATAGTGAACATCAAAAAAACGATACCAAATTCGGCAATAATGCTAAGTTCTTTGGAGTGCGAAAGAGGAAGCTGCAATGAATAGGCGATAATAATTCCGGTAGCAATATAGCCGATAATTGAAGGGGTGTGCAACTTTGAGAGGATCAAATTGACGATTGTCGCAACGAGCATGGTCAACACGATTATCTCAAGCATAGCCTCACCTTTCAAATATTTGCAAATTAAAATTTATAATAGTGGGTTCTGAATAAATAGATGTTTAAAGCGGGAAATTGGGAGATAAATTGAGAAAATACCTATGGATTCCTGCAAAAGCAGGAATAGTGAAATTATATCATTGCGAACACCCTCTGTCATCGCGAGCAAAGTGCGGCGATCTGATTTTTGGATGTTCCTAATAGAGCTTAGTGGCAGCCACAACCGCCATGCGTACTGCAGCACTCATCATCCATTCC
>DZAQ01000052.1 GCA_022729615.1 Sulfurovum sp. | reverse complement strand
TGTGTTTAAAATATTTCAAGCCTCTCATTAGTAAAATCAAGTTATGATAATATAATTATTGCAAGGAGCACGGAATGATAAAATATATCGCGTTTGGAACATCAGTACTTTTGATGCTAGGTGGGTGTGCAGGTCAAGAGCAGCCGGCACCGATAGTGGCGGTGCCACCAAAACCTGTAATTCAAACAGTGGAAAAACCAAAGGTTGTCGTCACTCATGCGCCTCTCAAAAAAGGGGAGGTGCCGCCACTGCCGGAGAGAGAGAAAGATATCGATTTGGATAGCGCAGTGGATGGTGCCTTGAACGGCTAAGATCCGAAGACCTTGAAGAGCAGGGAGCTTTAGCGCATCAGCTCTTGTTTGAGTTTCTCTTGATTGAGCTTTTTGATGAGTTTCTCTTTGAGGGACTCTATCTCTTCAGGGGTGAGACTCAATTTTTCGCATATCTCCTCCATTGTACTTTCCTGAGAGATCATCTGTAGGTATTTATACTCTTTTTTGGTGAGTCTTTTTCTGAGAATGGGGATCATCTCCTCCTCGGATTTGAGAGGACTAGTCAGTATTCTTATAGAGGTTTCGAGCGTTTGGCGAATATTCAAGTTAATTTCCTTTGTTTAGTATTTGGCAAAATGTATCACCATATAATAGCCGAGTGCTGCCATCATGATCGTTCCAAAAAGATTGAGCGCCATATTGGCGAAGGCATGACTCCAATCTCCTGCTTCAAGGAGAAAAAAGCTCTCGATAGCAAATGTGGAGTAGGTCGTGAGCGCACCGAGAAAACCTGTCACAAGAAAAGATTTCACATGGGGTGAGAGTGTGGGATGGTGGTGAAACCAAGCAAAGAGAATACCAACAGCGAGGCTTCCAAGCAGATTGACACTTAGCGTGCCAAAAGGAAGAGTATGTGGAAAATGCCTGCTTACAATTCCATTGAGAAGGAGCCGTGCCACAGCGCCGAGTGCGCCGCCGCTAGCGACTGCTATGATTGTGAGCCAGTTCATCATCTATCACCTTTTGCATAGTTTGGCGCATCTCTTTGTACCACTCTCCTGATGCCTCTTTGACATCGATAGTGGGCAAAAAGATATATTTTACTACCGAGCTATGCGCTGTTTTTTCAAGTTCACTGAGTAGTTTTTTGCTTCCTGTGATGACGACAGGCTGCACTTTGAGTCCCAGTTTTTCCGCGACAAATTTGGCGCCGACCTTGAATGGCAGGAGCTCTTGTCCTCCTGCGCGAGTGCCTTCCGGAAATAGGGCAACTGCTCGATTTTTGACTTCAACGGACTCTTTGACATCTTTGATGAGTTTGACCAAACCGGCTTTGTTTTCCCTATCCACGGAGATCATATCGCTATTTTTCAACAAAAGACCAAACCACGGCATGCTAAAGAGCTCTTTTTTGGCTATCCATCTGAGATGGTTTGCCTGAAGCGCTTCAAGCCCAATGATATCTACGATACCTTGATGGTTCATCAGGATCATATCTGCACCACTGTCGATCTCGCCAACTTGAGCAAGTTTGCCTCCAAGCAAAAAAAGTATCATTCTGTTGAGGCGGTGCAAGAGCATACTTTTATAATTTGGGAGGAGCGTCACTAGCGGAATCATGAGAAACGCGACGATGAAAGCAATGACAAATGCCCCCCAATAAAATCTAATTTTTGCAAAGATCTTCATCTTTGATCCATCCTACTATTTGGTCTTTATTTTCAATCTTGTTGAACTCTTTTCTTTCGGAGAGCAAGATAGTTTCAAGCTGACCTTCAATATGTGTACTTATCCGGCTGGTTGCAGTCGGAAGGATATAGAGCGGAGCCCCCTCGCGGATACAAATCATTTTGCGTGGTGTATGAAATACCAAAAGGATAAGAATCGCTAGAGTCATCAGCGCCAGATAAAAAAAGTCCCTTTTCCACAAAAAAAGAAGAAAAAAGAGAACCGCAAGGGCAATGAAGAGCAACTTTTTTACATTATCGAATGGATTGCTTTTTGGGTTGAGCGCTGATTGCGTCGAAACAGAATAGTCTTTGATGACAATAGGCGTATGCAGGGTGATATACTGCTCTTTGATCGTATTGAAGTAGGTAAAATGCAAACTTTTTTGTGAAGCGGGAAGTACAACATAGTACTCTCCTTTGACCTTCGCCCCTTTGCGTTTGACATTTTCGACACCTTCATCGGCAACACCGGTGAGATGCATATCTTCCAGATTGGCTTCGAAAGCTTCGATCGAGAGGGTGATAAGATTATTTTTCTCATCAAATGTCGAGGCTTGGGATGTCTTGATCTTCATCTCAGCTGCCAAAACAGCACAAAAATCGGCTTTTGGCTTGAGAGATGCGATGGGTATTTTTGTAGAGTTCAAATAAGTAGAGATATTATTTTCCGTAATGGTAAGCTCCGGAAGAGTAAAATGATCTTTGGAGGCTTGGAAATAAAAGGTGTAAAAGCTCTCATTTGTATTTCTGATAAGAAGCGGTTTTTCAAAGAGCGGTTGCTGATCTTGGTTTACATTGAAGAGAAAATCTGGCAACTCTTTTGAGGCGTTTGTCTCAAGAATTGTCACCGGAAATATCTGGTTTGTGTAGATCTGTTTTGGAATATAACTATATTTGAATCGCTCTTGCGCTCCTAGTCTGCCGGAGAATCCAAGGAGGAGAATGAGCAATGTCAAAAGTAGTTTGGCTTTTGGCATTAGAGCGCAAATCCTTGGAGCATCTTTATGCCGTCTTCGGATCCGAGGATAGACTCAAGGGCTCTTTCAGGGTGCGGCATCAAGCCAAAAACATTTTTTTCTTCATTACAGATACCGGCAATTTGCGAAAGTGAGCCATTGACAACTTCGGGTTCACCGGAGGCATTGCAGTAGCGGAGTAAAATCTGCCCGTTTGCCTCAAGTCTGTCAAGCCCCTCTTTGTCGATATAGTAGTTGCCATCGGCGTGCGCGATAGGGATATGGAGTATTTCCCCGCTCTTGCATTGATTGAGGAATGCATTGTCGGTATTGATGACTTTGAGATGCTGGTGCTTCGAGATGAAATGCAGATCATTGTTGCGCTTCAGCGCTCCGGGCAGAAGTCCTGCTTCAGTGAGGATCTGGAATCCATTACAGATACCTAGTACTTTCCCCCCATTTTTTGCGTAAGCACCGACTGCCTTCATCACCGGAGAAAAACGGGCGATAGAGCCCGAACGAAGATAGTCTCCATAGCTAAAGCCGCCCGGTACGACGACAAGATCCGTATCATCTGAGATACTCTCCTCTTTGTGCCAGATAATCTGCGTGGAGTGACCCAACTTCTCAAATGCGTATTGCGTGTCAAATTCGCAGTTTGTCCCCGGAAATCTCAAAATCGCGACCTTGAGAGGTGATTTTTGCATAGCCAAATCCCCCATTAGAGTATCTCGATAGAGTAGTCTTCGATAACTGTATTTGCCAAGAGTGTTTCGCACATCTCTTTGACCTCTTCAAGGGCTTTGACTCTATCTTCTGTCTCTAGTGTCAAAACGATCTGTTTGCCGATACGAACATCTTGTATCCCCTCAAAATCCATTGAAACCAATGCGTGATGTGCCGCCTTCCCCTGTGGGTCGAGTACGCCTTCTTTGAGATACACATTTACTACTGCTTTCATTTTTTCTCTCCTAATATTCTATTGAGTACCTCTTCGTAGGCAACTTTCAGACCGCCTAGCCCTTGTCTGAATCTATCTTTGTCCATCTTTTCACCGCTTTGGCTATCCCAAAGGCGGAAGTTATCGGGACTCAACTCATCGATAAGGATGATATTGCCGTCGCGATCGCGTCCAAATTCCAATTTGAAATCAACGAGTGTAAGATTCCTGCTAGCATAGAACTCCTTCAAGAGCGTATTGATACGGCGCGCCATAAAGCGGATATATTCAAGCTCCTCCTCATTTTTGACAAGTTCCAAAATCAGACAATGCTGGTCATTGAGTTTGGGATCGCCCAAGGCGTCATTTTTGTAGTCAAACTCTACGAGTGCAAATGGGAGTGGAGTGCCATCTTTGATACCGAGATTTTTGCTGAGGCTTCCTGTGGCTATATTGCGCACGATCACCTCGATGAGGATCACCTCAGTCTTTTTGTGGAGCATGTGATTGTCGTCAAGCATCTCGACAAAGTGGCTGTTGACTCCCTTTTGCTGGAGGAATTTGAAGAGTGCGGTAGAGATTTTGTTGTTGAGTGCGCCTTTGCCCTCTTCGGATGATTTTTTGGCGCCGTTAAATGCGGTGAGGTCATCTTTGAATTCAGAAATATAGAGATTTTCATCTTGTGTGGACCAGATTTTTTTCGCTTTTCCCTCATAAATGAGTTGCTCTTTTGTCATTTTGTCTCCTCTTTCGGTTTATTGGTGATGATAAGCGCTCTGAGTATATCGATGGCGCTTTTGAGTTGCGCATCATCATAAATTTTATCTTCCGTGATGACCGTTTTGTTGTGATCGTCCTCAAGGGTTTCAGTTATATCGAGCGCTTTCTCTTGTTTGACCTCTTCATCTTTTTTGCCATTGACCTTTTCGAGCTCTCCTTCGAGATGTCTCTTGAGCTCTTGCTCTTTGATCATAAAGGTAAGGTTATCATCACGGGCGACTTTGCCGGGGTGTACGGTGATGTCCGGAGTGACTCCAACTGCCTGGATCGTCCTGCCGCTTGGCAAGTAATAGCGCGCAACCGTCAAACGCAGCGCCTCTCCTTCGCCGACAGGCATCACTACTTGTACGCTGCCTTTGCCGAAAGTCTTTTCTCCCACTACGATACCACGGCGGTGGTCCTGAAGAGCGCCGCTGACGATCTCGCTGGCACTTGCCGAACCGCCATTGACGAGTACGACGAGCGGAACTTTTGTAACAGCCTCTTTTGGATCAGCTTTGAATTCGGCATTTTCAGAGCTCTCTCTTCCCTTTTGGCTGACGATGACGCCATTATCGACAAAAATATTGGTAAGTCCGACGGCTTGGTCGAGCAGACCGCCGGGATTATTTCTAAGATCCAAGATGATCCCTGTGCGATTGGCATCTTTGGCGATCGCCTCTTTGACATCCTTGGCGACTTTTTGGTCAAATGAAGTGACATGGATATAGAGTATATCCTCACCGATCTTTTTTGCATAGACCGATTGGATATTGATGATATCTCTGGTGATTTTAAATTCGAGCGGTTTGGATTCGCCTTTTCGTACAACCGTAAGAGTAATATTTGTTTTAGGTTTGCCTCGCATGAGCGCTACCGCGTCGTCAATAGTCATTCCAAGTGTCGATTTGTCATTGATCTTGAGGACAATATCTCCGGATTTGATACCGGCTTTATCCGCAGGTGTTCCTTCGATAGGGGCGATAACGGTCAAAACATTATCTTTCATCCCTACGCTAATACCCAAACCGCCGAATTCACCGCTTGTTTGAACATTGAGGTCACTGAAGCTCTTTTTGTCCAGATACGAGGAGTGCGCATCAAGGTTGGTCAGCATTCCCTTGAGAGCCTTATCGACCAAATCTGACGCATTGAGCTCATCTACATATTGCGCTTCGATGAGATTGAGTATTTGGGTAAATTTGATATAAGATTCGAGCTTGGTTTTCTCGGCATTTTGTGGAGTATCGCTTTTTGCCTCTGCGCTAGAGCTTACGATGAGAGCCGCCGCAAAAGTCGCCACAAATCCTAAGCCTATAATTTTTTTACTTTTTTTGATCATACAAATCCATTTCAAGTGCAATTTTGAGCTTTATTTTATTTAAAAAAGGCTTAAATACCACTATAGTCATCAAAGTAGATAGAAAATAAAGTTGATTAGAATCAATAAATAAACTTGACATAGATTGACTAAAGTTGTATAATCTTTTCATAACTGACAAAGAGGAGTTCATCATGAATATCTTAGAGAAATTGACAAATCAAATGACCGCAACGGTAGAGTCCGGTCTCTCGCTGGCACTTCACAATAAAAATCAAGAGGTAGAGCCGATTCATCTCGTCTGGGCGCTCCTCGCAAATAGCGGATCGATTTTGCATCAAGCATTCAACAAAATGGGAGCAGACAAAGCCGCTATAGAACTTGAAGCCAAGAGTGCATCACAAAAACTTCCGACCGCCTCGAGCGTGACAAAGGAGAATATCAAGCTTTCGCAAAAACTCGTCCGATCACTCCAGAATGCCGAGGGGGTGATGACAGCAAACGGCGATCAGTATCTCGCGGTTGACAGCTGGCTTTTGGCAAACAGAGGTGAGCCGTTCATCAAAGATATCATCGGGAAATATATGGATATCGGCGAGTTTGCCAAGACGCTTGAGTCTATCAGAGGAGGCAAGCAGATCGATTCTCAAAGCGGCGATGAGACGCTTGAAGCGCTTGGGCAGTACGGGATCGATCTCAACAAAAAGGCTATTGACGGTGAGCTCGATCCTGTCATAGGCAGGGATGAAGAGGTGCAGCGCATGATGCAGATACTTATACGCAAAACCAAAAACAATCCCATCCTTATCGGTGAACCAGGCACAGGGAAAACGGCCATTGTAGAGGGACTGGCGCAGCGCATCGTCAACAAAGAGGTGCCGTTGAGTTTGCAAAATATGCGCGTCATCTCTCTGGATATGAGCCGTCTCATCGCAGGAGCAAAATATCGCGGGGAGTTCGAAGACAGGCTCAAAGCAGTCGTGGATGAAGTCAAGAAATCAGCCAATATCATCCTTTTCATCGACGAGATACACACTATTGTCGGTGCAGGAGCGAGCGAGGGGAGCATGGATGCCGCCAATATCCTCAAACCGGCATTGGCTCGCGGGGAGCTCCACACTATCGGAGCGACCACACTCAAAGAGTATCGCAAATATTTTGAGAAAGATACAGCGTTGCAGCGGCGATTTCAGCCGATCAAAGTCGATGAGCCCTCTATAAATGAAGCGCTTCAGATACTTAGAGGCATCAAGGGGCGTTTGGAATCGCACCATAATGTGATCATCATGGACTCCGCTTTGGTGGCGGCCGCGAAACTCTCTGATAGATATATTACTGATAGATTTTTGCCCGACAAAGCGATAGATCTCATCGACGAAGCAGCGGCAGAGCTCAAGATGCAGATCGAAAGCGAACCGACCGACCTCGCCAAAGCCAAAAGGGAGATATCTACGCTTCAGGTAGAAAAAGAGGCGCTTTTGATGGAGAAGAGTGAAAAAAATAGCAAGAGACTTGAAGAGATAGCCAAAGAGCTGGCAGACTTCGATGAGAAGCGGGCAGTTCTTCAGAGTCGGTTTGAAAATGAAAAAAAGGTTTTCAACCAGATAGCAGAAGCCAAAAGTTTGATCGAATCGCTCAAAGTGCAGGCAGAAAACGCCAAAAGAGCAGGTGATTTCAACAAGGCCGCTGAGATCGAATATGGTCAAATACCTACGCAAAACCAAGCTATAGAGTCACTCACGCAAAAGTGGAATCAAATGGCAGAGGAGGGGACACTTCTCAAAAACTCTGTGGATGAAGAGATGATCGCCAGCATTGTAAGCAGATGGACAGGCATACCGGTCACCAAGATGATGCAGAGTGAAAAAGAGAAGATCCTTCATGTCGAAGAGGTGCTCAAAAAAGAGGTTGTTGGACAAGAAGAGGCGCTCAGAGCTGTTGCCAGAGCTATCAAGAGAAACAAAGCGGGACTCAGTGAGCTCAACAGACCCATCGGAAGTTTCCTCTTTTTGGGACCTACGGGTGTCGGGAAGACACAGGTTGCCAAAACATTGGCAAAGTTTCTCTTCGATTCGGAAAAATCATTGGTGCGGATCGATATGAGCGAATATATGGAGAAGCATGCCGCGAGCCGCCTTGTCGGAGCGCCTCCGGGGTATGTCGGGTATGAAGAGGGGGGGCAGCTCACTGAGGCAGTCAGACGCAAACCTTATAGTGTCGTCCTCTTCGATGAGATCGAAAAGGCGCATCCGGATGTATTTAACACGCTTTTGCAGGTGCTGGATGACGGTCGATTGACTGACAACAAAGGGGTAACGATAGATTTTAAAAATACTATCATTATCATGACCTCCAATATCGCCAGCGACAAGATCATGGAGCTGCACAATGCCGAAGATCGTCGAAAAGCGGTCAATAATGAGCTCAAACACTTTTTCAAACCGGAATTTCTCAACCGATTGGATGATATCGTGATATTCAATCCGCTTGATCTGGATGCGATCACCAATATCGTGGATATTCTCTTTGCGGGCATCCAAAACAAACTTGCCGAGCGCAATATCTCCATCTCATTGACGCCGGCGGCAAAAAGCACTATCGCCAAAGCCGGTTTCGATCCCGTGTATGGCGCAAGACCGCTCAAAAGAGCGCTTTATGAGGTGGTGGAGGATAGGCTGGCAGAGCTTATTCTTGGTGGAGAGATCGAAGAGGGCTCTAGTGTCGAGTTTGATGCGAGAGGGGATGAAATCGTCGTGAATATCGGCTCAATGCAGCGATAGAAAAATATAAACAAAATATTGCTACACTAAGAAAAAAGGAGAAGAAGATGAGTCAAAGCAATCTCAAGCATATGGAGAGTATCAAGGAGTCTATCGGGGATGCGAACCATCTCAGTGAAGAGGAGAAGAGTGACTCTTTTCGTCGCATAGAGGAGTGGTACCGAGAAGATCAGGCGTGGGAGTCGTTGATGGAGGAGTTGAGTGAAATTTCACCGAAGGTCAAAACGCTTCTTGCCGAGCTTGGTTTGAT
>DZAQ01000180.1 GCA_022729615.1 Sulfurovum sp. | reverse complement strand
GGAATATGATGCAGGATAATCAAGAAAACAATTCATCAAATCTAGTTGGCAAGCTCTCCCGCTTTGCACCTGGGTTGCCTGCACTCCTGCATTACCGCTTCACAGACCTGCCGCATGATCTCATCGCCGGGCTCTCGGTAGCTGCGGTTGCTCTGCCTGTCGGTGTAGCATATGCGCAGCTTGCCGGATTTGAGCCGGTTGTGGGGCTCTATGCTAGTATTTTGCCACTCTTTGTATATGCGCTTTTTGGCACTTCCAGGCAGCTTATTCTCGGACCGGACGCTGCAACTTGTGCGCTTATCGCCGCGGCTATCGTTCCTCTGGCGGGAGGGAATACGGAGCTCTATATGACGCTCTCCTTGATGCTTGCGCTCTTTGCCGGTCTTTTCAGTATAGGAGCAAGCTTTTTGAAACTGGGAGCATTGGCGGACTTTCTCTCTGAGCCGATCTTGGTAGGTTTCCTTAACGGTATCTCCCTGCACATCCTCATAGGACAGCTTGGGAAGATCCTCGGGTTTTCCATGGAGTCCTCGACCATCATCCCATCTGTCATCGAGATTATAAGAAAAATAGATCATATCCATTGGTACACCTTCGGAGTCGGGATGGGTTCCTTTGCGGTATTGCTGCTCTCGGCACGCCTCTTCCCACGATTGCCCTCGGCATTGGTAGCATTGGTCACTGCCGGTGCCGGTGTGGCTCTTTTGGGACTCCAAAACCATGGGGTTGCGGTTATCGGTTCGATACCTGCCGGCTTGCCGGCTTTAAGCCTTCCAGAGATTGATTTAGATTATTTTGATCAAATTATCGGGGCGGCAGTCGGTTTGGCATTGATTGGCTTCTCAAGTATGATGCTCACGGCACGCAGTTTCGCGGCAAAAAACCACTACGATATCGATGCAGACCGTGAATTTGCCGCTTTGGGCGCCGCCAATATCGCCGCGGCGTTCTCTCACGGGTTTGCTATCAGCGGAGCCGACTCACGCACCGCGATGTCGGACTCATCCGGAGGGCGGACGCAAGTAACCGGCTTGATCGCTGCGGCAACCATAGCGGCAGTTCTTCTATTTTTGACCGAACCACTCCAATTTATACCCATAGCCGCTTTGGGTGCGATTTTGATCAAAGCCTCCATCTCATTACTCAATATCCAATCCTTGAAACGCTTTTATCGTTTCGATAAGGTGTCACTTCTTTTATCGCTTCTTGCTACGGCAGGAGTCATCTGGGTGGGAGCTGTCGAGGCTATTTTGGTGGCTGTTATCCTTGCCTTGGTACGCTTCATTCAAGGCAGTTCAAGACCCAAGGTGGAGCTTCTTGGTCAAGTGGAGGGGATGCACGGGCTTCACTCTATGGAGCGCCATAAGGATGCCTCGATAGATCCCGGTATCATTCTCTTCCGATTCAACGCACCGTTAGTTTTTTTCAATGCCCCCTACTTCAAACAGCAGGCGCTTGCAGCTATCGCCAAAAGTGGTACCGGACTCAAATGGTTTGTCCTTGATGCGCTCCCACTCACACAGATCGATATCACCGCCTTTGGTACGCTTGAAGAGGTTGCAAATATTCTCAAAGCCCAAGGTGCCGAATTGGTGATAGCAGGGCGGCAAGCAGAGTTTGAAGAATTTCGCCGATCAAAAGGGGTCGTCAAAGAGGAGCGGTTCATACAGCGGTTTTTTCCTACGCTCAAACAGGCGCTGAGAGCCTACCGTGAAATGGTACAAGCAGAAGCGCTCACTCCGAACAGACCGGCTTGAGCGCTTTGTTAAGTGGAGCTAGTGTATAGTGCTTTCCAAAAAAGGAGATAATATCAATGAATATTACAAAAAAAGTTATTTTCGTGGCAAACGAGGAGCACATCTCGGAACTCAAATCACTCCTAGAGACTATGGTAGCCCCCTCGCGTGCCTCCAAGGGGTGCCTTCTTTACAACATCTATCAAATGGATGAGAAGCCGACCACCTTTGTCGTCATTGAGAGCTGGGAGGATGAAGCGGCGCTCGAAGGGCACAAAAACTCTGCACACTACAAACACTACAAATCAAACTTTGAGCCATTCACAGCCGAGAAAGAGTCTCACAATCTCACA
>DZAQ01000179.1 GCA_022729615.1 Sulfurovum sp. | reverse complement strand
AAAAATGCTTCGGCACCTTCGGATGAGAGCAGTGCCACCCACCACTCGATCAATTCATAAAAAGCGCTCAGACTCAAGCATATAGTGATCACAAAAAATGCAAGCCAAGCATTGGAGTTCACTGCATTATTGCGTATCAAGATCTCCCTTGCGATGATAGCAGGCACAAAGCCTTGGGCAAAATGGCCGACTTTATCATAGTTGTTCCGTGTCTGACCGAAAATCTCTTTAATGGTATCAAAGAGCGGCACCTCCGCATATGTGTAGTGTCCACCCACCATTAAAATAATCATATGGATCAATATCAATACATAGAGCAGGGGTGTTAGGGGAAAACTTCGATAAGTTAATTCCATTACAACTAGCCCGACAAGGGCAGGAAATACCTCTAGCAACCAAGTAACAGGCTCTTTTGGGTTGATCGCAGACCAAATAAGTACACCAAAAAAGATAACCAGCCATCCGACATGCAAATAGGTGGTGTCGCGAGAATTTGACATTTTTAAACTTTCGATGCGATCAGCACAAATACAGAAAAATCTCTATGCGGTTTTTTGATAACTCCCGCGTCTAGGAACTCAATCTTTTCAAATCCTGCTTCACTTGCCAAAATCCCAAGCTCCTCTCGATCAAAACCATGATGAAAAATACCCGTATCTTCACTGTGAAATGAACCATCTTCTTTATCGAGATCAGCAAGCGCGATGAAACCGCCTTTTTTGAGCGCTTTATGGAAGCTTTGGAAGAGGGCGGGGATATCTTCTATATGGTGGAGCGTCATTGAGGAGATGATCCCATCAAATTGCCTCTCTTCGGGCAGATCGGAGATGTCGCCTTCGACAATTTCGGTTTCGCACTCAAAATCCCCGCTTTTCTCACGAAACTCATGCAGCATGGAGGGGGAGCTGTCAACGGCGACGATCAAACCTACCAAAGGGGCGATAAAATAGGTGAGCAATCCGGTTCCTGCACCATAGTCGATTATCTCCATGTCGCGTTTTAAATTGATATTCTTTAGTATCGCATTGGAGATAGATTGTGCATTTTTGACTCTCAAACTGCTCATATCCCATGATTTTGATTTGTTTTCAAAATGATCATATTTTTTCATATTACACCTTTAATTTATAATTTAATATTTTCAAATATTTATTAAAAAAGTGAATTTTTCCGCTCTTCTATTTTGATCGAATCCCAGAAAAAATCGACATGCTTATCGAACATCATCACTATAGAGGAGGTCGATTTGGCATCTAATTTTAGCAGAGAAATCTGCATTTGATAGAAAAAGAGCGGCGCGATGAACTCATTTGCCAGGAGAAGGGGGTCACCGGATATGATCATCTCCTCTTGCATCATCAAAAAGAAGTGCGTAGAGAGTTTTTTGACATTCTCTTGATAGAAATACTCGCTGTAGGCATCTCGAATCACCGAACTATTGAATATCTCCTGCATCATAAGCATGAAAAGCGCCTCATTTTCCTTGTCAAAGCTGATGAGCTTGAAGACGGTAGCGATAGAGCGGAGAAGGGCTTTTCCTTGTTTATGGGGCTCCTGACCCTCTTTATCGACGAAGAGCGTAGTGATCGCTGACTTGGTAAGGTCGTTAACGAGGGTGTTGAGTATATCCTCTTTGTTTTCAAAGTGGTTGTAGATGGCGCCCTGCTTGATATCGACTGCAGCGGCTATATCTCTCACTGTTGTAGCGTGGTACCCTTTTTGTGCAAACAATTTGAGTGATTGAGCAAGTATTTTTTCTTTGGTTTTTCCACCCTTGGTAGGGCGTAAAGTATCGACTGTATCGGACATGGTGACTCCTTTGACATAATTATAATGAACAATCGTTCATATGTCAAGAGGGGGAGCTAAAAATATATGAACGGTTGTTCATAATAGTATCTTTGGAGATTTTTGTATATGAACAATCGTTCATATACCTTTTGTACAAAGAAGCATCATTATGAACATCTGTTCAGAAAGTACCTGCAAACGCCTATTTTTAGGACTTTGTAAAATGTCAAGTTCTTCAAATACTTATCAGGTAGCCGCTTCATGGTTGCGTCTGAGGATTTCTACTGTTTTGCGCATCGCT
>DZAQ01000051.1 GCA_022729615.1 Sulfurovum sp. | reverse complement strand
GATATCTTCTCCATTTGGATGATCAATAGCAGATAGTTCAAAAACGCTTGATACGAGCGTGGCAATAGGGCTCTTTCTTGTTGCGTTTATAATAATCTTGATGCAAAATCTTACGATTGGAAAGCCCATCATGATGGCATAGGGTTATTAGAGGTGCCCATAAGAAAAAACAATAAATACCCACTTCATAAATCCGATCCTCCTTGCATTGCAGGTTCTGTCGGTTTCGTCTAATCTCTGGCAATCGCGTATTTCCCAGACCCCAAAAAGAGAATAGCAAGGGCGCCCAAGAGAAACATCATCGGTGTCTCCAAACTCCATGAACCGTGTGTGCCAAGCGTAAATAGTGCCCTGCTGTGGGCAAGATAGAGTGCCGCTAGCATATTCAATACTATAACGCCCGCCCACCATCTGCTTCTCCAGCCAAGCAGCAGCAGTATCGGTGCAAGAATTTCACCGATATAGACACCATTGGCGATATAAGCAGGGAATTCTCGAACCTTGAGCATGCCTTCGATAAAACCAATCCCATGGAAAATTTTATCCACCCCGTGAAAGAGCAAAAGTCCTCCGACCATCAAACGCAACAGAAATTTTCCAACACTCTCAAAGTCCACTCTTGCCTCCTTTTTTTGACTAATTGTAGCACATCAGAAGCGCAAAATATCAACATAAAGCACGCATTGGATATAATCTCGATTATTTTACCTCTCAGGATCATGTTATGGAACAAGAAATTATAGCCTATCGGTATAGCAACGAAAATATCGTAGATACCCAAAGCGCATCAAGCTACCCTGCTGAACACCTCACAGCAATAGGGTTCGACAATAGCCAAGAAGCGCTCGGGGTGATACGGCATTCGACGGCTCATCTCATGGCACAGGCTATCAAGTCACTCTATCCGAATGCACAGTTTTTCGTAGGACCGGTTGTCGAAGAGGGTTTTTACTATGATTTTCGAGTCGATCGAAAAATCGGAGAAGAGGATCTCAAATCGATAGAAAAAGAGATGAAAGAGATCATCAAGAAAAAATATGAGATCGAAAAATATGAGATCAGCAAAGCCGAAGCGCTAGAGAAATTTGCCGATGATGATCTCAAAAAAGCAGTTCTCAGCAGGATTCCGGACGAGAGGGTATCCATCTACAAACAGGGTGATTTCGAAGATCTCTGCCGTGGTCCTCATGTGCCCTCTGTGCGCTATTTGCACAACTTCAAACTTACACGGGTTGCCGGAGCTTATCTTGGCGGAGATGAAAAGGCTGAGATGCTGACTCGGATTTATGGGATCGCATTTGCCGACAAAGAGTCGCTCAAAGCATATCTCGAGATGATCGAAGAGGCAAAAAAGCGAGACCATAGAAAACTTGGCACTGAACTGGAGCTTTTCGCATTTGACGAAGCCTCCGGAGCCGGTCTGCCCTTTTGGATGCCCAAAGGAGCCAGACTGCGCTCAAAAATAGAGCATATTCTCTACAAATCACATAGACGCCGCGGCTATGAGCCTGTACGGGGCCCAGAGATACTCAAGGCTGAAATGTGGCATACTTCCGGACACTACGCCTGTTATGGCGAAAATATGTATCTCACGCAGATAGATGAGCAAGAGTATGGTATCAAGCCGATGAATTGTATCGGTCATATCCAAATTTTTAAACAATCAGGCAAAAGCTACCGCGATCTGCCACTGAAATATTTTGAATACGGCGTTGTGCATCGCCATGAAAAATCAGGTGTTCTCCATGGTTTGCTGCGAGTGCGAGAGTTTACCCAAGATGATGCGCACATCTTCTGCACACCCGATCAGATCAAAGAGGTTGTTCTTGAGGTGGTAGAGTTCGTTGACGCGGTAATGAAAAAGTTTGGCTTCGAATACACAATGGAGGTCTCCACTAAACCGGAAAAGGCGATCGGGGATGATGCTGTCTGGGAGCTGGCGACACAGGGACTCAAAGATGCGCTCACGCAAAATAGTCTGCCTTTTGGGATAGATGAAGGGGGCGGCGCATTTTATGGACCAAAAATCGATGTCAAAATCACTGATGCGCTTGGCAGAAAATGGCAGTGCGGCACCATTCAGGTCGATTTCAATCTGCCTCAACGATTTGGTGTCGAATATGTCGCCGAGGACAACACCCGCAAGCAGCCCGTCATGATCCACCGTGCCATCTTGGGCTCTTTTGAACGATTTATCGCGATTTTAACTGAACATTATGCCGGTGAGTTTCCGTTTTTCATCGCTCCGACGCAGGTGATCTTCGTCCCTATCGCTGGGACGCATACCGAATATGCCAACAAACTTAAGAATCTACTGATCGATGAGGGGATAGACAGCGAAATATTTGACAAAAACGATAGTCTCAACAAGCGTATCAGACAAGCAGAAAAGCAGAGGGTCCCCTATGTGGTGGTACTCGGCGACGAAGAGACGGCAAATGAAACCGTAGCCATTCGAGACAGAAGAGCAAAAGAGCAATATAATCTTACAAGTGCAGAATTTATGGTAAAATTATTGCAAGATTTAAAAGAAGGAATAATTTGAGCAAACAAACCAGCAATAAGGGTGGTCGAAACAAAAAAGACGATGTGGTGATGAATGAGGATATCAGAGAGCTAGAACTGAGAGTCCTAGGGCAAGACGGTGAACAGTTTGGGATCATCTCCAAATCCGAAGCAATACGAATTGCCGAAGAGAAGGGCTTAGACCTTGTACTTATCTCGCCGGATGCGAAACCGCCTGTTGCAAAAGTCATGGATTACAGCAAGCATCGTTATGAGATAGAGAAGAAGAAGAAAGAGGCTAGAAAAAATCAGAAGATCATTGAGGTCAAAGAGGTAAAATTCTCTTGCAAAATCGCCGAAAATGATGTCAACTATAAAGTAAAGCATGTAAGGGAATTCCTTGAAAAAGGCAAACATGTCAAACTAAGAGTCTTCTTGCGCGGCAGGGAGATGGCAAATCCTGAGCTTGGCATAGAGGTACTCAAACGCGTCTGGCCAATGTTGAGCGATGTAGGCAATCTCGAAAAAGACGCCCATCTTGAGGGTCGCTATATCAATATGTATGTCACGCCGCTCAAGTCATAATTTCCAGCTTTTTATAGCCCTGCTTTAGGGCTTTGATCGCACTAAAGCAGTCCGATTAGCGCCACTAGCAGTACCGGCAGTGTGACGATCATCCCCACTTTCATATATTCACCCCATCCGATCTTCACCCCCTTTTGTGCCAATACATGAAGCCAAAGAAGTGTCGCCAGCGATCCGATCGGTGTCATTTTTGGTCCTAGATTGCATCCGATGATGTTGGCATATGCCAATGCGCTGTTCCCCGCTTGTTCGATCGCGATGTCCATGATCATAATGGTCGGCATATTGTTCATCACCGAGCTGAGGATGGCAGAGAGAAACCCTGTTCCGATAACAGCGTAAGTATTTCCCATCCCCTGCAATTGGATGATGATATCAGCCAAATAGGTCGTAAGACCATTATTTTTGAGCCCGTAAACGACGACATACAGACCGATACTAAACCACACCACCTGCCACGGTGCCGCTTTGATCGTCATGATCGGCTTGGTTGCCTTAAAATAGGTCGCGATGGCAAGAAACACCAGCGCCCCGCCGAGGGCAAATAGAGAAACAGGCAAATGATACGCATCCCCGATAAAATAGCCGACCATCAAAAGAGCTAAAAACCACCAGCTAAGGCGAAACATCGTCATATTTTTGATCGCCGATTGGGGAGTGGCGAGGTTTTCTACATCGATATGACTTGGAATATCTTTGCGGAAAAAGAGCCATAAGACGACGATCGAAGCTATGATACTCAATAGATTGGGCAAAAACATCGTTTGGGCATATTCCCAAAATCCTATTTTGAAGTATCCTGCCGTGACGATATTGGTAAGGTTGGAGATCACGAGCGGATTGGAGGCGCTATCTCCGATGAAGCCGCCCGCCATCAAAAAGGCAAACATCGCAACGGGATTGAGCTTGAGATACTTCATCTTTGCCAAGATGATCGGAGTAAGGATGAGCGCTGCCCCGTCGTTGGCGAAAAACGCCGCTACCAACGCACCCAATATCATCATATAGACGAACATGAGATTTCCGTTTCCTCCAGAGAGACGAACCATCCCCAGTGCTGCCCATTCAAAAAAGCCTATCTCATCAAGCACCATGGAGAGGATGATGATCCCGATGAACGCTAGGGTAGCATCCCATACCATCGATGTAACCGTCCCCACATCGCCCATACTCACAACACCAAGCACTACTGCCAAAATAGCGCCGATAACAGCCGTTGTCCCGATCTGCAAACCCCGTGGCTGCCAGATGATAAACACTAATGTAACTACAAAAAGCGCAATTGCCAAAAACATGGTACTCCTTTTTTGGTGCATTGTATCATAATATCAACATATATTGATATTATTTTGAAATTTTGTTATAATTCTCGAAAAAGGAGTAGCATGAAACGGCTTCATCTGCATATCAGCGTCCAAGATCTCGAGCAAAACCGACAATTTTACACAACTCTCTTCGGAAGCGAACCGACCAAGGTCAAGGAGGGGTATATCCAATGGCTCCTCGATGACCCATACATCAACTTTGCCATCTCAAGCGGCCGCAACAAAATCGGTCTCAACCATCTGGGGATACAGGTAGATAGCGATGATGCGCTAGAGACAATCGAACAGCGTTTGATCAGGGGCAATATCTTGGGTGAAAAACAAGAAGAGGCACAATGCTGTTACGCATCGAGCAAAAAATACTGGGTACAAGACCCGCAAAATATTATTTGGGAAAACTACCGCACAATGGAGCAGATCGAAGTGTTCGGCGGAGATGAATTTACCGGCGGGAGAGGGTGTTGCCAGCCCTCGTTTTCCAAAAACGGTCAATGGTCTGCGGGCGGAAGTTGCAGCTGACACATGGATACCTTTTTAGAAACCATCTCAGCGCTTAATGACGAAACCCGTATCAAGCTTCTCGCCTTTTTGGATCAACACGGCGCGCTCTGCGTTTGCGATCTCCAAGAGAGCTTCGGCATGATCCAGTCGCGTCTCTCGCGCCATCTCAAAATCCTCAAAGAGGGTGGATTTTTGCGTGTGGATCGATGCGGCACATGGGCGCATTATTCCATTCGAAGCCCGCTAGATCGTTTCCGCAGCGAAGCTCTCAATGAAATCCGCTGTTTGGAAATCGAACTTCCCCCATTGCAAAAATTATCACGATCCACAGAGTGCAAAATATGAAAAATCTCCTTCCTCTCTACACTTGAGCAGCTGCCGATCGATCATTGCGGAAGCGCTCATCAAGATAAAATGGGTGATCGATCTTCAAGATGCTGCTACTTCATTCATCTGCTTGCAATTTTCGAGCAAAAGCGAGTCAAATTTTTTTGATGGCACCGGCTGTGAGCACAAGAATCCCTGATAGTAGTCGCAGTTGCGCTGTCGTAAAAACTCATATTGCTCGATATCTTCAACCCCCTCAGCTACCACATTGAGGTTAAAAATTTGCGCGATCGAGAGAATGGTTTCGATCAGCAATGCATCATCTTTGTCACTCATGATATCCCTCACAAAACCTTTATCGATTTTCAGGGTCGCGAAAGGAAGGCGCTTCAGATAGGACAAGGAGGAGTATCCCGTCCCAAAGTCATCAATAGATAAATTAATTCCGACTGCCCGCAAACGCTTCATGGTCTCAATAACACTGTCTATCTTGTCGATGAAGAGAGATTCGGTCAACTCCATCTCCACCATCGAAGGAGATATTTGTGCATTTTGAATCATTCCCATTACCTTTTCGACAAAATCCTTTTGGCGAAATTGTATGGCACTGACATTGATCGCAATATGAGTGAGCTCCTTCCCGTTCGGATGTTCGTCGCGCCAGCGTCTAAACTGCATAAACGCCTCTTGCATCACCCAATCTCCGATGGAGACAATCATGCCGCGCTCCTCGGCGATCGGTATGATCTCGTCCGGCATCATAAGTCCCAGCTGCGGATGATTCCATCGCAGTAACGCCTCAGCTCCAACGATTTTTTTTGTCTTGACCTCTACGATAGGCTGATAAAAAATTTCCAGTTCGCCATTTTTGAGAGAATTGCGCAAAGCATTTTCGAGCAATAGCCGTTTTTTGATCCATTGATTTGTCTCTTCTTGATAAAAACAGAAGGCGCCTCTGCCTTCTTTTTTTGCTTGATACATGGCAGAGTCGGCAAATTTGAGCAAATCCTGTGCACTTTGATCCGCATGGCTCACAACAGCAATACCGATACTTACTGATGTTGCCAGAGGTTCGGTGAGTCCAATATCAAACGGATGGCTCAAAACCTCATGAATCCTCTCGGCAACAAGCTCGGCATCGCTTGCCGCATGGCGGGGATCACTCCCCAAATCGCTGAGCAGCATCACAAATTCATCCCCGCCAAACCTTGCCACCATATCCAATTCACGGCAAATACCTCTAAGCCGTTTTGCCATCTCGACCAATAGCATATCCCCCACATGGTGTCCCATCGAGTCGTTGATGCACTTGAAATGATCCAAATCCATAAACAAAAGAGCGGCCAAATCCCCATTTCGACGATAGCGAGCGATCGCTTGCTCAAGGCGGTCCATAAGCAGTGTGCGATTGGGGATGTTGGTCAGCATATCATGATTGGCTCGATACCGCATCAGCTCTTCAGACTTGATCCTCTCGCTCACATCTTCAACTATAGCGACTCCTCCGATGATCTCCCCGCTTGCATCTTACAGCGGTGTGGTTTTGAGCGCTACATGAAGCTGCTGCCCATTGACCATTGCCGTATAAGGACCATCATAGCTTCCCTTCTCTCCCTCAAGTATGGTCGAAAGCGCATGAAGAATTGATCTGTCCGGTGAGAGCTTCATATCCAGCCCGATCATCTCCTTTGGGTCAACTCGAAGCAAAGCTGCCATCTCTGCATTGGAATCAAGTATGATCAGATCAGTACTATAGGAGAAAATACCGACAGGAGCCTCTTTGAAGATAGTTTCAAAATACTCATCAGTAATATACAATTCATCTGCGGCTTTTTCGTAAAGAATTTTTAAATGGAGTGTCTCCATGATACGCAGATGGATTCGCTTGGTTACGACAACCAACAAAAGAAAAAATACAATAACCAAAAACCCCATCATTTGGTACAAGATACCATCATGAAAAAACATTACAAAAGAGATCGGGGCGAGGAGTATTCCCAAAAAAGCGATCGACAGCGCCGGCAAAGAGGCCAATGTTCCCGACGCAACCGCTCCGACTCCCGCAAGCAGAAAGATAATATAAAATTGATGCACAAAGCTATCAAGTCTAAAAATATAGAGTGCGCTTGAGCCCAAAATGACGGCGGATGCGAGCATTGCGATCCCAAAATGCATTTTCCATCTCTCCAATGGATAGTCATCGCGGTGCCGATTGTAGGTATGCAGCAAGAAGAGACGATAGGCAAGTGCCGCTGACAAAGTCAAAAACCAAACAATTACTTCCAAAAAAATACCGGTTGGATAATAGATCGCCGCTACGCCCGCCGAACCAAGCAATAGACCCAATACAGAAAAACCTACCTGATCATAAGCAATCTCTATTTGCTCTTCGAGGATATATCGATCGTCTTCTTGTGTTAATTCAAAAGCTCTATTTTTGCCTCTACCAATCATGCTTGCAATCCATTTTCTATTTTCATGTATATAATACTATAATTTAGTCCAAAAAAAAGAACTTCGTAGTAGCCGCTGGGGGATTTGGCCAATAAACTAAATTTAATAATTTTTTGGATAGAATGCCACTCATTTTCTGTTTTCTGAAATGACAAAATCTGTAAAGGAGTACGCATAATGCCAAAAATGAAAAGCGTCAAGGGCGCAGTCAAGCGCTTCAAGATCAAAAAAAGCGGCAAGATCAAAAGAGGAACAGCTTTTAGAAGCCACATCCTCGCAAAAGTCGACGGCAAACACCATCGACAAATGCGTTCGTCAAAGCATGTAGATGCTGCGGACGCAAAAAAGATCAAAGAGATGATCAACTAATCAATCCGGCAACGATTCCCCCGATAAGGGGCAAGTTCAAACAGAGACAATGTTTGGCACCTACGCTACCGATTCACTTCGGAACAAGTACAAGGTAAAGGAAAAAAATGAGAGTAAAAACAGGTGTAGTCAGAAGAAGACGACACAAAAAACTATTAAAACAAGCAAGAGGCTTCTACAGCGGCAGAAGAAAACACTTCAGAAAAGCGAAAGAGCAGCTTGAGAGATCATTGGTATATGCCTACAGAGACAGAAGACAGAAAAAAAGAGATTTTAGAAGACTCTGGATCATCAGAATCAATGCGGCAACGAGACTTAACGGCATGAACTATTCTACATTTATGCATGGTCTCAAGCTTGCCAATATCGAGCTTGATAGAAAAATTCTTGCCGACATGGCGATGAACGCCCCTGAGAGCTTCGCAAAAGTTGCAGAGGCTTCCAAAGCGGCACTCGCAAAATAAAACAAATTCCATCCGAGAGGCTTTTGCCTCTTGCTTCACAAAATCCTTCTTAAAAAATCACAAATTTAAACTAGAGTGCCTCTCAAAGCCAGCCAATAGACTGCCACGGCTTTTTCAAAGCCTCGCAGTGACGGGGATTTGTCATCGTGAGCGAAACGCGGCAATCTAGTTTTTAGGGGTGACCCCATATTACTTGCTGCTCTGGGTCTGATTGGACTCATAAAGCACACTTG
>DZAQ01000004.1:14663-30959 GCA_022729615.1 Sulfurovum sp. | reverse complement strand
GGGGAGATCGAGTCCTAGAATAACGGGTCTGCCGATGGATTGTGGAAATATCATGCAAATATCGTCATTTGTGATACAATTTGAAAAGGTTTTGCCCGAAAAAGGGAGGGATGGATGTGGATTTTGAACTCATAAAAGCGTTGCTTATCTCTGTGGTGCTTGGCTTCGCGATAGGATTGCAGCGTACGATGGCGCAGTATCATAAGCAAGCGGAGAATGGCGCTCTTGTCGGGCTGCAGGCGGGATCGCGCACTTTTGCTCTGATAGCGTTTATGGGGTTCATTTCGGGGTGGCTGGCGCAATATATCCCCTTGATCATCGAGTTGGTCGGAGTTGCTTTGATCGCGCTTGTGACGCTCTCGTACTATATCAAGGCAGCGTTGCACAAAAAGATGGGGATGACGACGCAGATCGCCATGATCGTCACCTATTTGCTGGGAATTATGGTTGCCTTTAGACTGGAGCAGTATGCTGTGTTTGGGGGTGTTTTGATGATCGTGATCCTCGAACTCAAGCCAAAGCTTCAAAAAATTGAAGAGCATATTCTCCCCTCTGATCTGAGTGCTTCGGTGCTGCTGCTTGCAATGACCTTTTTGATCTTGCCGATCTTGCCCGATAAAGCAGTGGATCCTTATGGGCTCTTTAACCTCTATAAAATGTGGCTTATGGCGATCATCGTGGCGGCGATCTCTTTTGTCGGTTATGTGGCGATCAAGATTCTCGGAAATAGACGCGGCGTGCTTTTGACGGGACTCTTTGGCGGATTGGTCTCTTCGACGGCAGTAACCGTCTCGCTCTCAAGGCGTTCGGTTGCGGATACAGCGGCGATCCATAGCTATGCAGCCGGAATCGCGATGGCATCGACACTGATGTATGCGAGGGTTCTGTTGGAGACCTATATCATCAACCCGGAGATGGCAATTTTGCTTCTGCCCGCTTATCTGGCTGCGACTTTGAGCGGTCTTGCTTTCGTGGCGCTGCTCTATCGGCGCTCTTTGGCATTGGGCATAGGCATAGAGACCGCTTCGATCCAAACCAATCCTTTGCAGCTGAGTGAAGCGGTAAAGTTTGGTTTGATTTTCGGGATCATCTATGGTGCGATAGGCATTGTGCAAAATCATCTCGGGGAGGCGGGTGTCTATTTCGTCTCGATTGTTTCGGGTGTGAGCGATGTGGATGCGGTGACGCTCTCGCTCTCGCAGCTCGTGGAGGATAAGAGACTCGCGATTTTGGTCGCCGCAAAAGGGATCGTGATCGCATCGGTGACCAATTCTCTGGTGAAATTGGGTATCGTCTTTTGGATGGGGGGAAGCGCTTTGGGGTGGATCATGGCTCGTTTTTTCATAGTGACACTCGGCGCGATGGGTCTGGTATTTTGGCTAAGCTGATCTGAGCCGTCACCGAAAGAGCAGCCGCGCTGTACCAATTGCAAAAAGAAGCGTTGCGATAAGCGTGTTTTCTCTGTCCAAAAAGAGCGCAAAGAGGGCGCCAAAAAGCAGTATAAAACCGGTGATGAGCGGCAAGAGCGAGTCATGGAGGGATTTTTGGAGTGAGGCAAGCTGAGCTTTGGAGAGCTCTACTGCCAGCTCCCCTTCATTGGCTCGGCGGATAAGAGATCGGAATGCCATGAGATCTGTCGGAACCATTTTGAGCTCTTTGATAAGTGTCCCTAGGATCCCGTCTTGGAGACCGAGCGCTCTGGGGATGTTTTTTTGGAGGATCGGCAAAATATCTTTGATACCATTGAAATTTTCGATATAGGTTGTCCCAAGACCCTCTATGATAGCGCTTGCCCGAAGGATATAGATCGCCTCTTGGGGGAGTTTGAAGGGGAGATTGCGTGTTTTGCCGAGAAGGTCGAACGCCAAATCCTGCATCGTAGTGCTATTGAGCGAATCATTCTCGAAGATTTCAAACATCTGTTCCGCAAACTCCGCCACCTCATTTGCCGGCGCCTCATAGACTACGATGCCTAGCTTTTTGCAGGCTCTGACATACCCTTCAAAGTTTCGATCGTGAGCATTTTTGATCAGCTCTATAATGGCGATACGCGTCTCGTTGGGAATGCGTTTGAGCATCCCAAAATCGAGAAGTACGAGTTTGCCGTCAGGGGCAATAAGGAGATTACCCGGATGCGGATCAGCATGGAAAAACCCCTGCACAAGCATCTGCTCCGTATAGAAATTCACAAGTATCTCGATAAGCGGCTCGATCTTGATGGAGTGCGCCTCGATCGCCGCTTTGTCATCAAATCGAAATCCCTCCTCATAGCTCATCACAAGGGCATCGTCACCGGAGTATTTTGCGTATGCTTTTGGAAATCGTATGGGCTGATCGGCATATTGGATGGAGAATTTCTCGAGATTGCTTCTCTCTTGATCGAGGCTGACCTCTTTGAGGATCATATCGGAAAATTCAGCGATGACCGCCTCTACCGAGTGTTTGGTATAGTGCGAGAAGAGCGGTCTAAAGAGCGCATTGAAGAGTACCAATATGTGTATATCCGCCCGTACACGCATCTCGACCCCCTCGCGTCTGAGCTTGACTGCCACAACCGAACCGTCTTGCAGCGTTGCCTTGTGGACTTGCCCTATGGATGCCGAGGCGATCGCTTCGTTTTCGAAATCCAAGAAGGGATTTTGGACAAAAGCCTTTTGGAAAACACGCTGCATGGCATCGTTTGTCATGGGAGGCAGTTCGTCATGAAGTGTTTTGAGCGCGTTGAGGTAGTCGGGCGGGAAGAAGTCGCTTCGAGTCGCCAGCACTTGTGCCAATTTGACAAAGCTAGTGCCAAGTTTCGTGATCGTTTCGATGAGTTTTTGGGGTGTGAGGGGGCGAAAAAGAAAAAAACGATCCCGCCTTTTGATCAACAAAAAAAGTGTCAGCAGCAACGCAAATACGCGCCAAAGCCTCAGGGGCGAATAGTAACGCCACATTACATTTTGTCAGATTTGAGTCGTTCAATATCCTCTTTGGTGGCGAGATTGAGTTCGGATATGACCTCTTTGAGCGCCTCTTTGAGCTCTGCTTTGACTCTATTTTCCTCCTCTTCGCCTCGGACTTTCAGCTTGTCAAGAAACTCGCCGGCATCCTCTTTGCTCATTTTGCCCCGTTCTTGGAGTCTTTTGATCTCCTCTTCAACCCGCTCCTTGAAAAGAGCGGCACCGCCGATACTTGTATATAATATCTCTTTGAGCATTGTAAATCCTTTTTTGAAGTTGTTGGAAAATCTCTCTATCATTATACACCCTGCTTGGCTCTTTGGCGCTATCATACCCACAAAAAAGCGAGAATAATGATAACAGGTATCAAAACTTTGTGTATAATACCCCAAATCATTTCCAAAAGGGTATCGAATGAAAAATATAGCAGTACTTCTGTTTGGTGTCGGCACCCTTCTTTTTGGGGATATCAACGCGGTAGTGAGTGTCGCTCCAGAGAAAACATTTCTCGAGGCGATAGGCGGAGAAAAGGTGCATATCGGGCTGATGGTGCCGACAGGAAGTTCGCCGCACACCTATGAGCCGAAACCTTCACAGATGATGGAGATAGAAAAGGCGGAACTCTATTTTGCTATCGGAGTGGAGTTTGAAGAGGCTTGGCTGCCGAGATTTGTGGAGCAAAACAAAAAAATGAAGGTGGTGGATGTCGCACAAGGGGTCAAGAAGCTTCCGATGATGGCGCATCATGATGAAGAGGAGCAGCATGGAGCGAAAGAGCATGATACCATAGAGCATGAGGGTGAATCCGGACTTGATCCGCATATTTGGACGGCTCCATCCAACATCAAAGTGATTGCCAAAAATATGCTTGATGCGCTTGTGGCGGCTGATCCGGCTAATGCAGGGCATTACCAGGCAAATTATGATCTGTTTTTGAAGAGGCTGGAGCAGACCGATGCGGCTATCAAAGATATTTTGAGTCAGACAAAAGAGGGGAGTAGATTTATGGTCTTCCACCCATCTTGGGGCTATTTCGCCAAAGAGTATGGTTTGGTGCAGCTTGCGATTGAGTCCGGAGGCAAAAATCCTACACCCAAGCAGACAATGGCATTGATCAAAAAGGCAAAAGAGGAGCGGGTGAACGCTATCCTTGTAGCGCCGGAGTTCAGCAAAAAGGCAGCCGAAGAGATATCCAAAGAGGCTGGCATACCGGTCGCGGAGGCGAGTCCTCTTGATCCCGAGATATTCGAGTCTTTGATCCGGCTGGCAAAAATAGTAGCGAAGCGATAATGAGCGCTATATCCGTACAAAATCTCACTTTTGCCTATGAGAAGCAGATCGTGCTTGAAAAAATCTCTTTGCAAGTGAAAGAAAAAGACTTTTTGGCGATCATCGGACCCAATGGAGGCGGGAAGTCAACCCTTTTGAAGTTGATCTTGGGGATCAATAAAATCCAAAAAGGAACGATCAAAATTTTTGAACAAGAGCCTTCGAAAAAGCTTTCGCTCATAGGCTATGTCCCGCAAAATACAAATATTAATATCGATTTCCCGATCCGCGTGATCGATGTGGTGCTCATGGGGCATGTCCCTATCGTAAATCTCCCCAAAAAAAGTTTTTTCAAAAAAGCGCTTCGGTGGAGGGATGAGGGTGAAACGGCTTGCGCGATGGGGGCACTGGGGCAGGTAGGTATGGAAGAGTATGCCTACAAAAAGATAGGCTCTCTCTCCGGCGGGCAGCGGCAAAGGGTGATGATAGCCAGAGCGCTTTGTGCGCATCCAAAGATACTGCTTCTTGATGAGCCGACGGCAAGTATCGATGTGGACGGACAAAAGCAGATATATGACCTGCTCAAGGTACTCAACAAAAGTATCACGATCGTCGTGGTGACTCATGATATCTCTGTGGTTTTGGAGTATGCCTCCAAGGTGGCGCATATCAACAAAAAATTGACCTTTCATGATGTCTCTTATCAAGCAAATTTTCAAAAATCCAATGGACACTTTTGTGAAGTGGAGATGATGCAGATGCTTGGAGCCCAAAAGGGGTGTTCATGCTAGAGGCGCTCGGCTACCAATTTATCCAAAATGCTATCATTGCCGGAGTACTGGTAAGTTTCGCAAGCGGCATCATAGGTTCCCTGATCGTCGTCAACCGTATGGTGTTTTTGGCCGGCGGGATCGCACATACATCCTACGGCGGGATAGGGCTGGCGATCTATTTTGGGTTGCCTCTGTTTTTCGGCGCTTCGCTCTTTGCGTGTGCGGCAGCGCTCTTGATGGCGTTCGTGACCATCAACCAAAGAGATAAAATAGATCTGTTTATCGGGCTTATCTGGGCTGTCGGGATGGCTGTCGGGATTTTGCTGGTCGATTTGACCCCCGGATATAATGTCGATTTGATGAGTTATCTTTTTGGCTCGATACTCGCTGTAAGTCGGGACGACATCCGCTATATCTCACTTTTGCTCGGTTTGATCGTGGTGATCGTCTTTCTTTTTTATAAAGAGCTTTTGGCGGTATCGTATGATAGCGAATATGCCTCGCTGCGGGGTGTGAATGTAAGGTTTTTTTATACTTTGATTTTGGTGCTATCGGCATTGACGATAGTGGTTGCCATCAAAGTTGTCGGTCTGATTTTGGTTATCGCGCTTCTGACTATTCCCATCTACATCGCCGAGAAGCTCTCAAGCTCTTTGGCTTGGATGATGTTTTTGTCAGGAATCATTTCGACGCTTTTTACCCTTGTGGGGCTGACCCTTTCATATCTGTATGATTTGACGAGTGGAGCGACTATCATAATGGTAAGTGCGCTCGGTTTGACCTCTTTTTTGGTGTATGACAAACTCAAAGGCAGACAGCGCTTTTAGGTTCTGTACTCCGCGTTTATCTTGACATACTCATAGCTTAGATCACACCCGTAGCTTGTGTAGCTTCCGCTCCCCATACCCAGATCGCAGGTCACCCGAAAACCCTCCTGCTTCATGATCTTGTACGCCTTCTCCTCTCTAGCCTTGTCGAGCTCTCTGAATTCGTTGGAGTATATGAGAAGATCGTCATAGCGGATCGTGAGCAGACTGTCATCGCAGGCAACACCGCTGGCGCCGATGGTCGAAGCGATGCGGCCCCAGTTGGGATCTTCGCCGAAAAGTGCCGTTTTGACTAGGAGAGAGTTGCTCAGAGCACGGCTTGCGTGCATCGCCTCTTCGTCATTGAGCGCTCCTTTGACTTCAAATGCGACAAGTTTGCTTGCCCCCTCCCCATCTTTGAGGATGAGCATGGCAAGTTCGAAGGTGATCCTCTCAAGCGCCTCACGGAAGGCTTCGGCATCATAGACCCCGCTTTTTCCATTGGAAAGGAGCATCAGAGTATCGTTAGTGGAGGTATCCCCATCCACGGAAATACGGTTGAAGGATTGATCTGCCGCGTCTTGGAGCATCTCTTGCATTTCATCTGCCGGCACTGTGGCATCAGTGACCACAAAGCAGAGCATCGTCGCCATCGCAGGGTTGATCATGCCTGCTCCTTTGCAGATGGCAGCGATGTGAAATGCCTCCCCGTTGTTTAGCTCCACTCTGAAACAGAGCTCTTTTTTGAATTTGTCTGTCGTCATGATCGCCCGTGCGGTTTTGTCGCTCTTGTTTGCCCCATAGTCGAAAGCATCGAATGCCAAAGAGATTTTTTCGAGATCGAGGCGATAGCCTATGACCCCCGTAGAGCTCATCACGGGATTGGTGAGAGAGATTTTTTGGCTCAATCTCTCAAAGAGGGTATCGATATCTTCTATCCCCTTTTCGCCGGTCATCGCATTGGCATTTTTGGCATTTATCAAAACAAAATTGGTTTGAAACCCTTTGGGATAGCGCTGAAAATGGCGGAGCGGGGCTGCTTGAAATCTATTTTTTGTAAATACTGCCGCGATATTGCAAGGGGTGTCGCTGCGTATGAAAGCGACATCCCCGCTGAGTTGAAAATCATCCGCTGCATCGGCGGGCTTGGTGCGCATACCTACATTGACAGCGTCACAAAAAAATCCTGGGACATTTTCGAGTCCATTTTTGAGCGAAAAGAGTGTAAACATGGGATATATCTCCTGCTAAGTGTTGATGTCAATATTTTTTGGGCATGGTGAATCATATCGTTTTGAAGATTGGAAAATGCTTGATGGCGGATGGAAAATTATGATCGGATACTTGCTTTGATTTGTGTACGAGGTGGGAGTTGTGGGCATTTTCATATCGCGCGAATTTTGCGCGAAAATGCCCCTTGGGGTTTTAGACGGCAGCAGCCGCAGTTTCGGCAGCTTGCTTTTTCATTGTTCTGTACTCAGAAGCAGCGATTTTGATTCGTCTTGTTGTTCCATCTTCGAGTGTGACTTTCACAGATCTGAGATTTGGAAGTTGTCTTCTTTTTGTTTTGTTGTTTGCGTGGCTCACATTGTTTGCCACAAGCGGACCTTTGCCGCTCACTTCACATCTTCTTGCCATTGTTTACCCTTTTATCGTATTTCTTTCGCGTCAGACGCATTGGTCGTTCGTGAATAATTTGGTGGATTGTATCAAAAAAAGTATTAAAGTATCTTTAGGTATGCTATACTTCCGTTAAAAAGGCGAAGCATGCTAGTGGCACCGAGTATATTGTCTGCTGATTTTGGACACCTTGCCAGAGATGTTGCGGCGATTTGCAGCGGCGGCTGCGATCTGGTTCATGTGGATGTGATGGACGGGCATTTTGTACCCAATCTGACCATCGGACCCGTGGTGGTCGAGGCGGTCGCCAAAGCGGCGACAAAGCCGCTTGATATTCACTTGATGGTAGAAAATAACAGTTTTTTTGTTGACCTCTTTGCGCCGCTGAAGCCGGGATATATCTCTTTTCATATCGAAGAGGAGAAGCATCCGCATCGTCTCATCCAGAAGATCAGATCTCTTGGCATCCGGCCCGCGATCACTCTCAATCCCCATACTCCTCCGGAGGCTATCGAATTTTTGATCGAAGATCTTGAGATGGTACTTCTGATGAGCGTCAATCCGGGATTTGGAGGGCAAAAATTCATCCCTTCGGTGCTTGAAAGGGCGGTGAGGCTCAAAGATTTGATACTCAAGCGCAATCCGGAGTGCCTGATCGAAGTCGATGGAGGCGTGAGCGACAAAAATATTCATATGCTTCACAATGCCGGTGTGGATGTGGTGGTAGCCGGCTCTTATGTCTATGGGCATAGCGATGGGGTCGCGGAGGCTATCGCTTCGCTCAAAAGAGTGTAGTTTGGCACGAGGAGAGGAGGGGTGAGAGTCAAAATCTGCGGCATAACCAACCTGCAAGATGCGCTCCACGCGATCCGTGCGGGTGCAGATGCCTTGGGTTTCGTCTTTTATGAGCAATCCCCACGGTATATCTGCCCCGAAGATGCGAGCAAAATCATTGCTATGCTTCCCCCGTTTGTGGAGAGGGTCGGGCTCTTTGTGGAGGAGAGCGCCGAGAGGATCAATGAGATATCGCGGCAGACAAATATAAGTTTGGCTCAAATTCATTTCGATGCAGAAGAGGCTTTCCTCGATGCGATCGCGATAAAAACTCTGCCGGTTATTCGCGCAAACTCTTCTGGGGATTTGCAGAAATTTCAGGGGAGGTATCGTCTTGTGGATGCCTATTGTGAGGGGTACGGAGGAAGCGGAAAACGGCTCAATCTGGAGTGGTTTGAGGGGTATGACTGTTCAAAGATCATCCTGGCAGGCGGGCTAAGCGCAGAAAATATCCACACGCTTCAAGGATACGGGTTTTATGGCGTGGATGCGAGTTCTGGTACAGAGGCTTCCAAAGGGATCAAAGATCCCAAAAAAGTAGAGCGGTTTATCAAGCATGCGAAAAGTTTATGATGCGCTCACAAACGCCTTTCGCAAGCACGGCGGAGAGATCTCCGCTGCGCACTATGAGGAGACGGTAGCGCGCCATACGACACTCTTTGAGGAGCCTGAAACGATATTTCTGCTCTTGCAGGCTTCGGGGTATCCTATCGGTCAGACAAAAAGAGGAACTTATCGGCTGGAGACCTATTTTACCCCCTACTTGAAACAGTGCTATTGTGTCGTCGATATTGAAACCAACGGAAGCAAGCCCGGCTCCTCTCAAGTGATAGAGATAGGCGCCGTGAAGGTTTGCGGCGGCGTCATCGTAGATCGGTTTGAGACATTTGTGGAGTGCGCCTTTTTGCCTGAGTATATCACCAAAATAACCTCCATCGAACCGGATGACCTCGTCGGAGCGCCTACGCAAAAAGAGGCGCTCGCGAGACTGAGAGAATTTTTGGATGATGCTGTCTTTGTGGCGCATAACGCAACATTTGATTTTAGCTTTTTGGATGCCTCTTTCAACCGTTTTGGTCTTGGAGATATCGCCAATTTGAGACTTTGCACCATTGAGCTTGCCAAACGGACTTTTGAGAGTGAGCGGTACGGTCTTGCCTATTTGAATGAATTTTTGGGCATCACTGCAGCAACACACCATAGAGCATATAGTGATGCGTTGAGCGCGCTGAGGGTCATGGAGAAGAGTTTTGAGACGCTGCCGCAGCATGTCAAAACCACTGACGATTTGCTGCAGTTTGCCGTCTCAAGTATCAAGGAGAGAAAAGCCAAAGTCCCCAAAGAGGGTGAAAATCAGCTCTTTGGCTCTCTTGCCCCTAAAATTTGATGCAAAAATAGAATTTGCCCAAAAAGCGGCGCAAAGATATTGAGTAGCGGGAGATAATTGAAGAGCGATGCGATAATCGCTGTTTTCCAAGCCCGCTTCTTTTGGGTATTCATCTCTTTTTCGTCTTTGATAAAGAGTGCGCCGACATCATAGGTGGTGGGTTCTTTGATCAGAAGAGACCAGAGCCAGAGCATCCAAATCTGCCCAAAAACAGGGACAAAAACGAGCGGAAAGGTCAAAAGAAAGAGCAGCAAAAAGAGTGCCCCTGCCTTGAGGCTGAGGAGGATAGAGGTGGTAATTTTGGGGCTGCCGACAACCGGCTGGTTTGGATAGTGTTTTTTGGCGAGTTTGAGCAGCAGCGGTTCGCTGAGGAGAGATGTGAGAAGTGAGATAGTGATGATAACCATCATATATCCTACCACTATAGCCCCGACCACTGTGCCTGAGTCTTGAAACCACTCCCAATTCCCGACAAAAGGGATCTTTTGGATGTAGGTCGCGATGATGCCATTGTATAAATCTCGAAAAAACCAAAGCGCTCCAGCCCAAAAAAGTATCGAACCAAGCCCAACCGTGAGTACAAAAGAGAGCAGGGCAGGACTCAGGATATCACTCATTGCCCTAGTGATGCTTTTTGCTTGAAGAGTTGTCAACAGTATTCGTTTTTGAAGCTGACATAGCGGGCAGCGGATGCGTAGAGTTCCGCAACCTCCTCATCACTCAGCGATCTGATGAGCTTGGCAGGGCTTCCCATAATGAGTGAGCGCGGAGGGAAGACTTTGTTTTTTGTGACGAGACTTCCTGCGCCGACTATGGACTCTTTGCCGATGACGGCGCCATCAAGGATAGTGGCGCTCATTCCGATCAGGCAGGCATCTTCTATCGTGCAGCCGTGGAGCATGACACGGTGACCGACCGTGACATCGTTGCCGATGAGAGTGGGATTGCCGTCGCTCATATCCTCTTTTTTGTGGTGGGTCACATGCACCATGGAGAGGTCTTGGATGTTGGAGCGATCGCCAATCGTGATATGGTGCACATCGCCGCGTACAACACAGCCGAACCACACCGCACTATCTTCGCCCATCGATACTCTCCCGATGACGCTTGCTCCCTCGGCAATCCATGCATTTTTGCCGATTTTTGGAAGCCACTCTTTAAATTTTGTTACCAATAACACTCCTTATCAACTCTCTTTGAGGAGACGGCTTGCCAATCTTTGCACATAGGTAGGTGTCTCTTTGTGCATTTTATCATACATTTTGTTTGTATAGTTTTCCAAAATGGTATGATTGTTTATCTTTTCTCCGTCATGATACACTTTTGCATAGTCGCCACTCTCTTGGAGTTCCCAGCGCAGCTCATTGTCTTTGAGCTGGAGCATGAGAATTTGCTCAATTCTTTGTTTGAGATTGGGTTCTAAGATCGGCGTCATGAGCTCTATGCGCCGTACAAGGTTTCGCGTCATGAGATCGGCACTCGAGATATAGCACCCCACTTCATCGTGTTTGAAGCAGTAGATTCTCGGGTGCTCAAGATATTTGCCGACGATCGAATAGACACGGATATTTTCGCTCACACCCTGAACGCCCGGTCTGAGGCAGCAGATACCCCGTACGATCAGATCAATTTTTGTTCCGCTTTGAGATGCTTTGTAGAGCGCCTTGATGATACTTGGATCTACGAGGGAGTTGGATTTGAGGATGATACGCCCCTCACTTCCCCATTTGCTCTCATTTTCGATAAGCGAGAGAAGCTTTGGTTTGATTTGTGTCGGAGACATGAAGAGTGTCCCGAGCACTGTGTGAGTCGAAAATCCGGTGAGAAAATGGAAAAATCGTGTTGCGTCGTGGTTGAGCGCCTCTTTGGCTGTAAAATAACTGAGGTCGGTATAGATTTTGGCTGTACTTGGATTGTAGTTTCCTGTCGCAAGATGCAGATAGCTCTGATATTTATTGCCCTTTCGCTTGATGACTTGGGCGATTTTGCCGTGTACTTTGAGTCCAGGGATCCCATAGACCACATGCGCGCCTTCGTCTTCGAGCGCTTTTGCCCAGACGAGGTTATTCTCTTCGTCAAAACGAGCCTTAAGTTCGACGAGTACTGTTACCTGCTTGCCTTCTCTGACCGCATCGATCAGCGCTTTGACGATAGGTGATTTCGGACCGACACGATAGAGCGTCATGTGTATCGCGATCGTATCCGTATCGACAGCCGCTTGTTGGATAAATTTGACAACAGGGTCAAAGCTGTCAAATGGATGGTAGAGGAGAATATCCTGCTTTTCAATGGCTGCAAAGAGATCGTCACTGTCAAGCGGCGGGAGTATCTTGGGCGCAAAGATAGGGAGGATGAGATGCGAAAGCGCTTTGTCGCCTACAATTTGCCAGAAGGCGCCAAGATTGAGGGGGATCTCTGAGCAGTAAAAGATATCTCCCTCTTCGATCTTGATGTGTCCGTTGAGGAAATCGACCAAACTGCTATCCGCACCTTCTACAAGCTCAAGCCTTACCAATGAACCTTTGTTTTTGCGCGCTCGCAGCCCCTCTTGCAAGATCTCCAGAAAGTCATCCGCCTCCTCCTCTTCGATGGCAATATCAGCATTTCTGGTGACGCGAAACGGCGTAGAGGCGACTTTGGTATATCCCGGAAAAAGGTCTTTGATATGGTGTTCAACTACGCATTCAATAGGCACGAATGTCTGCTCGATCTGAATAAAACGAGGCAGAATTCTAGGGATACGGATGAGTGCATACTTGAGATGACCAAACTCATCCGTCAAGGAGAGCGCCAAGCCGAAACTGAGATTGTTGAGGTGCGGAAAGGGGTGTGTCGCATCGACCGCGATGGGGATGATGACGGGATAGATTTGGTCAAAAAAGTGTGCAGTGATCTCGTTTTGCTGATCAGGGGTCAACTCTTTATAGCGTTTGATGGAGACGCCATGGGTATCAAGGAGTGCCATTATCTCTGCGAAGCTGCTCTCTACCGTATCTGTCTCTTGGTGAAGATAGTTTCGGATAGCTTCAAGCTGTTCACCCGGAGTGAGCTTGTCCGGACCGGTCTCTTGAACTCTCGCGGCATAAAGCGATTTGAGTCCGGCGACTCTGATCATATAAAATTCGTCAAGGTTGGTGCCGTAGATGGCTAGAAATTTGAGCCTCTCTAGGGGCGGCAATGTAGTATCAAGCGATTGTGCCAATACGCGCGAATTGAATCGAAGCCATGAGAGCTCGCGGTTGAGGTAGAGTTGATGAGAATTTAAATCAATCATGAAGCAGCGCCCTTATAATTTTTTTGTATTATAGCCAAAGAAAGACTCAGAACGGTATCAGAGTTTATTGATCTTCGCGATCTCGTCGCGCAGTCTCGCCGCCTCCTCAAAATCGAGCTTCTTGGCTGCGACAAGCATCTTGGCTTTGAGCTCTTTGACGAGCTCTTGCCGTTGCGATTTTGGCATCTTCTCGAGCTTGGATTTTTTGTTGTAGAGTTCGCCCATATCTTCAACTTTGAGATTGGTATCCAGCTCTCTGAGGGTGGTTTTTGGAGTAATGCCTCGCTCTTTGTTGTAGGCGATCTGCTTTTCGCGTCTCCCGCTCGTCGTCTCGATGGTTGCTTGCATAGATCTTGTTATCCGTTTGGCATACATCAGTACATGGCCGTTGACATTTCTTGCCGCACGGCCGGCTGTCTGGATGAGGGAGGTTTCGCTGCGCAAAAATCCCTCTTTGTCTGCATCAAGTATCGCGACAAGACTCACTTCGGGCAGGTCTAGCCCCTCTCTGAGGAGGTTGATCCCGATGAGGATATCAAACTCCCCAAGGCGAAGACTCCGAATGATTTGATTGCGTTCGATAGCATCGAGGTCCGAGTGCATATATTTTGCTTTGAGTCCAAGATCGTTGTAGTAGGTAGTGAGCTCTTCCGCCATTTTTTTGGTCAATACCGTGACAAGCACCCGCTCTCCTCTGGCAATGACACTTTTCATCCGGTCGTGCAAGTGTTCTACTTGACGCGTGCTATCGACAACCTCTATGATCGGGTCAAGCAAGCCGGTAGGACGCACCACCTGCTGCGCGACAGCGCTTGAGAGTTCCAGCTCCAAAGCCGCCGGCGTAGCGGAGACGAAGAGAAAATGCGGCGCTTTGCGGATATACTCATCAAACATGAGCGGGCGATTGTCCAGCGCGCTCGGCAGCCTAAATCCATACTCTACCAAAACCTGCTTGCGGCTTCTGTCACCGGCATACATGCCGCGAAACTGAGGAAGCGAGACATGCGATTCGTCCACAATGACCAGATACTCCTCATCAAGTTCGCAGAAGTAGTCGAGGAGCGAGTAGGGGGTTTCGCCGGGTTTTTTGCCGGTGAGATGTCTGGAGTAGTTTTCGATCCCCTTGCAGATGCCGGTAGCTTCGAGCATCTCAAGATCAAATTCTGTACGCTGTTTGAGGCGGTTGTATTCGATCATTCGATTCTCTTGTTGATAAAATGCGAGCCGCTCTCCTAACTCCTCCTCGATGCTTTTGATAGCAAGCGCCAGTTTTTCTTGGCTGACGATAAATTGGTTTGCGGCGTAGATGGTGACCTCTTTGAGATTTGCTCCTTTTTCTCCCGTGAGCGCATCGAAAGGATACATAGCCTCGATCTCATCGCCGAAAAACTCGATGCGAATCGCCTCCTCTTCGCTGTATGCCGGATAGATATCGAGCACATCTCCGCTCACTCGAAAATTGCCGCGATCAAAAAAGTCATCGTTGCGCTTGTATCCCATCTCGACGAACCGCAACAGCATATTTTTTTGGTTGTAGGCGGATCCGGAGATAAGCTTCTGCACTACCGAACGATAATCTTCCGGCGAACCCAAGCCGTAATTGGCAGAGACGGAGGCTACGACTATGACATCTTTGTGGCTGAGCAGGCTTGCCGTGGTACTGAGTCGAAGCCGTTCAAGCTCTTCGTTGACGGAGCTGTCTTTTTCGATGAAAAGATCTTGCCTGGGCAGATATGCCTCCGGTTGATAGTAGTCGTAATAGGAGATGAAGTACTCCACATGGTTGTTCGGAAAAAAACTTTTAAATTCACTATAGAGCTGTGCGGCAAGCGTTTTGTTGTGTGTCATGATGAGTGTCGGTTTTTGGATCTGCTCTATCACTTTTGCCATTGTGTATGTTTTGCCGCTGCCGGTGACGCCGAGGAGTGTTTGGTATTGATTGTCGGCAAGTATCGATTTGCTGAGGAGCTCAATGGCTTCAGGCTGGTCGCCGGATGGCTGATAGGGGCTAGAGACTGTAAATTTTGGCACTAAAACTCCGTTTGCATATAAAATCCAATCTAAAAATATTTTCGATGGGTTTAATTTTTATTTTCTAATTCTTTAGATATTATAACAGACAAATTTGTTTGACAGATTTTAAATTTCCTACCAATATCATTAAATTTACTCAAAAAAGGGGCTTAGAGATGAACACACTGCAAAGATTGCAAGAGAAGATAGAGGAACTTAAAAATAACTATGTTGCTATGCAAAAAGAGATCTCTCTTTTGAATACGCAGCTTGAAGATGCACAAGTGAAGCAAAACGATCAACTCAAGGTAATAGAGCTGCTGAAGCGTGAACTCGAAGAGAAAGACAAAGAGATAGAAGAGATTGTAGCAAAAGTTGAAGAGCTGTTGTCGTAACGCACCTATCAAAATTCAACAAGGAGTAAAATGAAAGTAGTAGGCTTGACGGTTGCAGGGAATCGCTATGAGATAAAGCTTGAGGATGAGTTTGCAGATTTTGTCAATAACGATCTCAAAAAAGCGGGTCTTTTACTCGATCGAGACAATAATCCGGCAGATTTGTTTAAGGCGTATCTTCGTTTGGCAAAACAAAACACGAGTTATGAAGACGAAATCGAGCTTTTGATCGAAACTCTTGACGGACTTTGATCTAAAAATAAATTAAAATAGCACAAGGGGCAATTATGAGTTTGGTAAAAAAGATGGGCGCAGAGTTTTTCGGTACATTTTGGCTTGTATTGGGCGGATGCGGTGCAGCAGTGTTGGCGGCCGGTTTTCCCGAAATGGGGATAGGTTTTATCGGGGTCTCTTTTGCATTTGGTTTGACGGTGCTTACGATGGCGTATGCCGTAGGACACATCTCCGGAGGACACTTCAATCCGGCGGTCTCTTTCGGGCTTTGGAGCGCCGGAAAATTTGAAACCAAAGAGTTGCTGCCTTATATTGCAGCACAGGTTATCGGCGGCGTTGCCGGAGCGGCGGTTCTTTATCTGATCGCTTCCGGGCAGGCTGGATTTGTAGCGGGCGGTTTTGCCAGCAATGGCTTCGCAGAGCTCTCCCCCGGGAAATATAGCCTAGCTTCCGTCGTCATCACGGAGGTAGTGATGACATTTATGTTTCTCTTTATCATCTTGGGGGCTACAAACAAAAATGCTCCCGCCGGCTTTGCGGGTATCGCGATCGGATTGGGTTTGACGCTTATCCATTTGATCTCCATCCCTGTCTCCAATACATCCGTAAACCCTGCTAGAAGTACGGCAGCGGCGCTTTTTGCCGATACTGCGGCGCTAGGACAGCTTTGGGTTTTTTGGGTGGCTCCGATTGTCGGCGCGGTGATCGCCGGAGTTGTTTGGAAATTTTTCGAATCAGAAGAGTAACCG